>CAZBUP010000013.1:36429-37912 GCA_964495145.1 uncultured Staphylococcaceae bacterium
GGATGGAAATAGACATAGGTGTTATTGACGTTCCAGCGGGTATCGTCGGGATTGCCCAATAGATACGAGGTGGCGGCATAGGCTAGCCACGAGGGGATATCGACCACCGATTCGAGGGCGGCTATCCGTTCGGTTTCATTAAGCGTTCCCGCGGTTTGAAGCGTTTCGATCAAACGGATCAAGGCTTCGTGGTCGGAAGACTTCTTATTGGTCTTCAAATCATAAACGGGATGATAATAATTCCAGGTATCCTCGATGCCGATGAAGTCGGGATTGGCCTCATAGCCGTTTTCGCCTTCGATCAGGACTTGACTGCCCGTTTGGTTGACTAAGTTGAAATCGGCCGGCCACAGCACTTTGTATAAATCGCCACCGGCATCTTCCTTATTGAAGAAACGCCGCATCAACACCTTGTCGATGGCTTCATTGACGATGTAGACCCCCAGATTGATCGATTCCTTTTCGGTCGTCAAGCGCATCGAAGACAAAGTCGAATGCGGGGTAAGGCCCAAAGGGGTCCATTCGGCGAACTTGGTGAAGGAAAACGCTTGGGTGATCAATGAGGGATCGTTGCTGCGATTCCATTTGAAATCGACTTTTTCCATTCCAAACAGCGTCCGGTCCTTCCTGGCTTGATAGGAGGGGTTGGCGCTGGTCCAGGCTTTCTGCAATCCGAATTCGTTATAGTAATCGTCGGTAAAGACTTCGTCAAACGACAATTTGAAGGAGAAGGGGGCGATTAGTTCCCGCTCTTCGGCGATGACGCCGCGGGAATAAATGTTACCCTTCATGCGCATGCCTACTTCATAGGCTACATAGTCGACTCCATTCAGGTTCAAGGTCATGGTGACCGGAAAGTAGATGTCGTTTTTATAGTAGTTCTTCTCCGCTCCGCAGTCGCTCATCCATTGCAGGTGCTGGCTTGGCATTTCTAAGGTGATGGATAAAGTTGAATTCATTGACCAAAAATTGGTATATTCATCCATGGGATCCATCGGTAGGGCATCGTCGACCGCCGGTACTTCTGGAAGGGTGTCGTCACCCTCCATGACGATGGACGACTCGGAGGATGACTCCATCAAGGAGGTTTCCTCGGAAGACAAGCTTGAAGAATCCGATGTAGCGCCATCACTTGATCCGGGTGGGTTAAAGATGGTGCATGAACATAGCATCAAAGAAAGAACCGCTAGCGACCATGTTTTTTTATCCATGTGATTACCTCGGACTCATTTCAAGTCTAGCATGAAACCTGGCGATGGCAATCGAGGCAGAACCGTAACGTTGCTTAAATGAGGGTCCTTGTGACAAATTTTATCTATCTGGACACACTCTAAGTAGGCTTTTGGGTTTATGATGTCCGATAATTTTGCGTTTGCTTCTTAAAAACTTAGTGAAGATAACCACGCTATGGTTTGTTCTTTGGCAAAGTCGTGGTTTTTGCTGACGTTGATGAAATCATGATATCCAAGAAATTGGTTATGCT
>CAZBUP010000014.1:0-37043 GCA_964495145.1 uncultured Staphylococcaceae bacterium
CGATTATATCGGCGAAGCCATCGCCGAGTCGAAGCAGTTTTCGTCGATGGATGCGGCCATCATCAAAGACGCCCTGCGACAAGGGGCCATCAAGGGTTTTTCGAAGTTGGGTTTATGGACCAAATCGAAAATCGGCTTGGTCATGGTCAAAAACCATCTCAGTTATAAAAATCTGGTTGACCTTTGGTACAAATACGTCACCAACTGGGGCGACGAATCGACCAAGTTCACCTTCAAAGGTTATCTGAAGGGAGAGTTAGTTGTCACCAAAGACATCGAAGTCGGCCATGCCTATCGCCTCGAGATAAGCGCCAGCGCCGCCACACTGACAGTCGGCGATACCTATGACGTCGCTCGGATCATGGTCACGGTCAAGGACGAATTCGGGTTCCCGGCCACCTATCTCCAGGAGGCGGCCTCGGTCAGTCTCACCGGGCCTTTGGAAATACTCGGTCCAGCCATTTTCCCAATCACCGGAGGCCAAACCGCTTTCTACGTCCGCAGCAGCACATTAATCGACGGTACCGGTAAAATCATCGTGGAAACGCCCCATTACGGCAAAGCCGAGCTGACAATTCCCATTAAGCGAATCAAAGAGTAAGGCAAATGAAAACCCTAGCCAATGGATGCGCTAGGGTTTTTATGTGGACCATTTATTTGGCGATAGGAAGTTCACGGCCTTTTTCGTCGACGAGCGGGTTGTTCCTGCCGACGCGGCCGGCTTGGATATCATCCAAGATTCTCTGGTATTTGACTTCGTCAATCGTGTATTTGCGCCGAATCAAGACGAAGGCGATCGTGAACAAGATGACCGGGATGACGACGATGCCGACTTTAAGAATCGTCAGCCCCCAAGGACCGAAGGCCGAGCTCTGGAAATCGGTGATCAAGACGTTGGCATTGGCCAATACTTGGTCGCTTGTCAGAAGGCCATAGGCTTTTTGGCGTTCGAACTCAGCGATTTGGTTGGAGATGCCGAAGACGCCGCCGGCCAATAAGAAGACATAGACGATGCCTTGCTGCAGGGAACTGGAAAACTTGGCCGCCAAAGGACGAACCGCGAAGACGACGCTTTCCTTGCGTTCGCCGCTGGTCCATTCGTTGTATTCAATCGTATTCGTAATCATGATGAGAATCGTCAGATAGAAGATGCCTTGTCCGGCAAAGATCAATACCCCGATTGGGGCGATGACGAAGATGTTCATCGGCAGGAAATCGACCGGACCGATTTTTCCGACGAAGAAGAATAAGACGTAGCCTAGCACCGTGGCGGCAAAACTCCAATCGATGAGCTGCCTCCGTTTAAAGCGTTTGGCCAGAAGCGGGTAAATGGCTTGGGAGATGATCGTCCCGGCCGCGTAGACGACCGTAAACAGGAACATCAAGCTGCCGCCATTGGAATAGTCGACCGAAAAATAGAAATAATTCAAGCCGAAACCATGGAGCAGTTCCGAACCGAGGTAGTAGGTGAAGATGATGAAGGCAATCCACATCAGCTGCGGGTTCTTGCCCATCAACCGGAACATTTCGATGACGCTGACTTTGGGTTGTTTCTTCTCGGCCTCGATGTCACGTTCCTTTTCCTTGCAGACCAAGACGAGAATCAATTGCGAAACAAAGAAGAGGATGGTCACCACGATGGCGATCAATTGGTAGTTCATGACGGCGTTGCCGGCGGTTACCATCGGGACGATGCCGCCGACGGCGAAAGCGCCGACCGCCGCGAAGACGGTGACCATGGTCGTCAGTTCGTTGCGCTGTTTTTCTTTGGAAGTCAGCGAAGGAAGCATCGACCAGTAGGCGATGTCATTGAAAGTGAAAGTGATTTCCCACAGAAGGTAGAAAATACCAAATATGGCAACAAATCCCCATCCGTTCGGGCGGACCAGGAACAATATCAACAAAGCGACCGAAGTGGTCAACGCCCCAAGGAAAATCCAGGGCTTGTACTTACCCCATTTCCAATGGGTGTTTTCGATGATCGAGCCAATCATCGGGTCGTTGACGCCGTCCCAGATTCGGGCGATGACGATGATGGCCGTGATCACCCCGAATTGCAGGGCGTATTGGGCTTCGTCAAGCACGCCGGTGTATTGGATGTAAGTCAAGAAGAAAAGCGAAATCAACGTGTAGGCGGCGTCGCGACCGATGCCGCTGAGCGAGTAGACCCACTTCGTCGTCTTGGGGACGTCGTCGCCCTTGAAAGTCTGATTGAATTTCATAGATGATGATTCCATTCTCCCCATGGGGGACAGTTATCATCATTTTAAGCCTCGGTTTGTAGTTTGACAATTAGGTATTCGTCTTGGTGGCCTTGCGGCGGTAGGGATAAACGTCCTCGCGGTTTTGAAACGCGATGATGTCGCCGTGTTTGATCAATCCATGCTCGATGGCGACGGCTTCCTCGAGCACTTGATTGCCGCCATAGGTGCCATGATCAATCAAATGGCGTAGAAACGGCATGATGGCCCCGCTCAGTTCGTAAGAGGCGGCTTGATAAAAGAACGACGGGCTATGGTTGACGGCATAATAGGTCACCGGACCGACTTCGAACGTCGGGGCGTCGAAATTGGTCGGCCGGGCAAAGTCAAATCCCATCCCGGCATCGCAGCTGACGTCGATAATGAGTTGTTTATGGTCTAACTTCATGATGTCGGCTTTTCTAAGAAACGTCATTGGTTTCAAGGGATTTTGAAGCACGCAATTGACGATGACGTCGTAGGCTGACAATTCTTGATGCGAAGGCTTTCCGTCCATCATGATATGACCGTTCGCCGTTCGGTATTTTTTGTAATTGACGTGGGTGACAGCGTCGGCTAGCTCATAGCGGGAACGCCTTGAGAAAACCGTGACGTCATAGGCACCCAAACCCAACAAAGCGTTGATTGCCCCTTTGCCGGTGGACCCATAGCCGATTACGGCCACGCGCATTTTTTTGCCGTAAACCCCGCCGGTCAATCCTTGCAGCGTCAAGGCGTGGACAACCGAGGCGTATCCGGCCAATTCGTTGTTGCGGCTGAAAATATGCTCTTGGCGGACGCTGTCGCGCCATTTGAACATCGATTCCCACGCGATGAAGGTCATTTTCTTCTCAATGCCGACTTCGGTGATGTCGGGATTTTGGACGCAATGGGGCCAGCCCCAAATGATTTGGCCTTCCTTGAAATACCGGAAATCGTTCTTGGTGGGTTTCGCCAAGATGACGAGGTCAGCCTGTCGGAATACGTCGGCTCGGGGTAAAGTCACCAAGGATGGATCGTTCAATTGTTCAAGACCGGGGTAATTTTCCTCAAAGATAAGTTGTCGTCTTTCGGCGGGTGACAATTGCTTGATGTGGTCGACATGCAGCGGATACCGTCTTTCGTTTTTCTTGGTTGATGTCGAAATAACGCCGATAATCATATAAGGCCTCCTTTTCAATAACGGACAAAGACGCGCCGCTCGGCGGTGCGCAAGCCCCACAATATGGACCTTCCGTTACATTAATTTTACTGATTATGGGGTCTAATAGCAAATTTGCTTGGTTTCAGAGCCATCAATCCGAAATTAATTTATAATGAAACCATGAATTTGGAAAACCTCATAAAAGAGTTGACACTCGAAGAAAAAGCCGCCTTGCTTTCGGGCATCACCAATTGGCGCACGACCCCAATCGAACGGCTGGCGATCCCATCGGTCTTCATGGCTGACGGGCCTACCGGTTTACGCAAGGAAATGCCGGGCGGCCAATTTTTGGCCCCTTCGTATCCGGCCACCTGCTTTCCACTGCCGGTCACCGCGGCCAGTTCTTGGAATCCGGCCCTGCTTGAAAAAGTGGCCGCGGCTTTGGCCCGCGAAGCCGTCGATCAAAAAGTCGATACGGTCTTGGGACCGGGCGTCAACATCAAACGGAGCCCGTTGGGCGGCCGCAATTTTGAATATTATTCCGAAGATCCCTATTTGGCGGGCGTACTCGGCACCGCCTTTATCAAAGGAGTCCAGAGTCAAGGCGTCGGCACTTCGCTGAAGCACTTCGCCTTGAATAACCAAGAATACCGGCGCATGACTATCAGCAGCAACGCCGATTTGAAAACCATGCGCGAAATGTACCTATTGCCGTTTGAGATGGCCGTCAAAAACGCCCAGCCGGCGACGATTATGGCCAGTTATAATCGCATCAATGGGATCCAAGTCACCGAAAACAAGTGGCTTTTACATGACTTATTGCGCAATAAATGGGGATACCAGGGCTTGGTTGTCTCCGATTGGAATGCCGTCGCCGATCGCGTCAAAGGGATTCAGGCCGGATTGGATTTAGAAATGCCGACCAGCAACGGCGTCAACGACGAACGGATTATCGAGGCGGTCAAAGCCGGACGCCTGTCGACTCGCGATCTTGACGAGGCCGTCAGCCATGTCCTACGCTACATCGACCGTTCGATTGCTCAACGTCCTCGGAAAAACCCAAGTCCCTATGATTATTCCGCCAGCCACGAACTGGCCCGCCAAATGGCGGTCGAGGGTGCTGTCTTATTGAAGAACGATAACGATTTGTTGCCGCTTGATCCAACTCAACCCATCGCCGTGATTGGACGGATGGCCCGCGAACCTCGTTATCAAGGCAGCGGTTCTTCCAAAGTCAATCCTAGGAATCTCGTTTCTTTCACCGAAGTATTGGATCGGCAGGGCATTTCTTACCGATACGCGCCCGGTTATGACAAGCACGATCGTCCCAAAATCAAAGAAGCGGTCGCTTTGGCCCATGACCAAGCCACGGCCGTCGTCTTCATCGGCCTGAGCGAAGTATATGAATCGGAAGGCTTCGACCGCCGCCATTTGAATTTACCAAAAGGACATTTGGATTTGGTCAATGCCGTGGTAAAAGCCAATCCCCGGACCGTCGTCATCCTATCGCTCGGGGCTCCAGTCGTCATGCCGTTTGTCGATCAGGTGCCAGCCATACTGAACATGTATTTATCGGGTGAAACTTTTGGAGAAGCCGTCCATGAGTTGATTTTTGGCTACGCCAATCCTTGTGGGAAATTAGCCGAAACCTTTCCCATGAAACTCGAAGACGTCGGATGTCAACCCTACTTTCCGATGGGCCCCCGCCAAGTCACGTACCAAGAAGGGATTTTCGTCGGCTATCGCCATCACGACCGCGAACGCCACTCGGTGCTCTTTCCGTTTGGACACGGGTTGAGTTATACCAAATTTCGTTATCGCAACCTCTTGATCGAAAGCCAATTTCCCGATCGACGCCAAGTCAACTTGACCGTCGACGTGACGAACCTCGGGACCCGGGCCGGACAAGAAGTCATACAAGTCTACGTCGCCCCGCATCCTTATGACGCCATGCGGCCGATTCAGACGCTGCAAGCTTTTAAGAAGGTCGCTTTGGAACCGGGCGAGACCAAAACGGTCGATCTGGTATTGGATGGATCGGCTTTTCAAGTATTTGACGAAAAAACCGACGAGTGGACGCTTTTAGGCGGCGAATATCGCATTCGCGTCGGTAGTTCATCACGCGACATTCGCGTCAGCGATTTGGTTTTCATCGAAAATCCAATCGTCAATGGTCCCAAACCAAAAATTTTGACGCCGGAATATCGATCCCCGACTTTGGAAGAAAACCTCGCCTACCATCGGGGTAACCTGGATGAAGCGGCGACGATGTACGATCTTAAAAACGTTAGTTTGAACGGATGGCTATTTTATAAAGCCATCGGCTTTTTCGCGACGCGGATGGTCAAAGGCAAATTAGATTCGGTCACCAAACGAATGGTGCGCCAAGGGGCGATCATGATGCCGCTGCGGCAATTGGTGCCGTTCTCCGGCGGGAAGCTATCGAAAACCGGTCTCGACGGGATTATTTGGATACTCAAGGGACGGTTGTTCCGCGGAATGAAAATATTGTTGTCGGACTTGAAGAAGCATCGGGGACATGGTTCCAAATCGAACCGATATCCGATTGGAGAAGAAGTATGAACATCTTAATCATCGGCGGCACGGGCCTCCTCGGTTTAGAGACAGCCCGCCAATTGATGAAACGCGGCCATGAAGTGGTTGGGGTGGCTTTGCCGCCCTTGCCCGAGGGCGTCGAATTACCGATGGGTTATCGTCTCATCTACGGTAATTACCTGACCATGAGCGACAAGGGCCTCCTCAACATGATGAAGGGGATGCACGCCCTCGTCTTCGCGGCCGGAATCGACGAACGAGTCGAAGGACCGGCCCCCATCTACGATTTGTATTTTAAATACAACGTACAGCCGGTGCGTCGGCTCCTGCGCTTGGCCGTGGAAGCCAAAGTGACGCAGGCCGTCATCCTCGGTTCCTATTTCGCCTACGCCTCGAGAAAGTACCCGAAATGGGAACTTGAAGCCAACCATCCCTATATCCGTTCGCGCCTCGATCAAGAGCAAGCGGCTTTGTCGTTTGCCAATTCGGGCGCCATGAACGTGGCCGTATTGGAATTGCCCTACATCTTCGGGGTACAACCGGGCCGGCGCCCGGTCTGGACGATTTTGCTTGAGCAAATCCTGGGCATGAAGAAAAAAACCTACTATCCCAAAGGCGGAACCGCGATGGTTACCGTCAAACAGGTGGGCCAAGCCGTCGTCGGGGCCATCGATCGTAATAAAGGCGGCCATACCTATCCAATCGGTTACTACAATAAGACGTGGGTCGAACTTTTAACCTTGTTCCACCGCCACGCCGGAATCGAACGGCCGATCGTGACGGTACCGACTTGGATTTACCAATTAGGGGTCAACGCCATCGTCAGAAAAAAGACCAAGCAAGGCATCGAAATGGGTTTGAACATGAAAAAATTCGCCCCGGTGATGACCAGCAAACTATTTATTGACAAGGCCGAGGGTTCAGACCTCCTTGGCGTCCAACCCGACGACATCGACCAAGCCATCGCCGCTTCGGTCAAAGCTTCGCTCCAAGCACTTCAAGGCCAAGACATGGTATCCATGAAAGCCGAATGATTGATGGAATCGCATCGAAATCCATTGATGATTAATGGTCGATAACTTAATATATTTCAGGTGCCCCATGAATGAGCCGGCGTTGACAAGCAAAGTCATTGTTCCGAAAATCGAAAAACTTCCGAAGCGTTTTGTTTACCATGCAATCAAACGCTTTTTTGACATATGCGCCGCGATTGTTTTGCTGATCATCCTTTGCATCCCGCTGGCAATTTTCGCCCTGCTGATCAAAAGGGACCACGGTCCGGCCATCTTCAAGCAAGAACGATTGGGACGGAACGGTAAGCCTTTTGTCATTTACAAACTGCGGACGATGCGCGTCGACGCTGAAAGCGACGGACCGTGCTGGGCCGGAAAAAACGACCCGCGGGTCACCAAGCTCGGCAAGTATCTGCGCCGCTGGCAAATCGACGAATGGCCGCAGCTGTTCAACATTCTCAAAGGCCAGATGAGTTTCGTCGGGCCGCGCCCAGAGGTCAAAGCCCTGCACGACGCGTTTTGCCTTTACGTCGAGGGATTCGAACAGCGACTCTTGGTTACCCCGGGTTTGACCGGATGGGCCCAAGTAAACGGAGGCGCCGATTTGAAACCGGAAGAGAAAATCATGTTCGACGTCGCCTACATTCAAAAGCAATCGCTCTGGTTCGATATCAAGTGTGTGTTCAAGACGACATTGATCGTCTTCAATCCGAAAGGATATTAGGGGGAAATCGTTATGATTATCGGAGTTCCAAAGGAAATCAAGAAGCATGAATACCGAGTCGGCTTGATTCCCAAGCACGCGGCCGAGTACGTCAAGCACGGCCATACGGTTTACATTCAAAACGACGCCGGGGCCGGAGCCGGGTTTTCCGATCAGGAATACCGCGACGTCGGGTGCCAGTTCTTAGCCACGATTGAGGAAATCTACCACGTGGCCGAGATGATCATCAAAGTCAAAGAACCTTTGGAACCGGAATATCGCCTGATGAAGGAAGGCCAAATCATTTTTACCTATTTGCATTTGGCCGCCTCGTTGACGTTGACCCACGCCATGATGGACCGCCGAACGGTCGGCATCGCCTATGAGACGATCACCGATGAATTCGGCAAACTGCCGTGTTTGAAGCCGATGTCGGAAGTCGCCGGACGACTCTCGATCCAGGAAGGGGCCAAATACCTCGAAAAGGAATTCGGAGGCCGCGGCGTTTTGCTCGGCGGAACCGAAACCGTCGCCCCAGCCACCGTTGTGATCATCGGCGCCGGCGGCGTGACCGGCCGCAATGCCTTGACGATTGCCCTCGGCATGGGGGCCCACGTCATCGCTTTGGACCTCTATACCGCCGGGCTCGAAAAGATCGCCGCCCAGCATAAGGACCAATTGGAAGTATGGCTCAGCAACGAAGAAAACCTGGTCGCCGCCTTGAAACGGGCTGACCTCGTCGTCAGCGGCGTCCTCGTGGCCGGAGCGGCCGCACCGAAAATCATCACATTGGCTCACCTCAAACTCATGAAGCCGGGTTCGGTCTTCGTCGACATCGCGATTGACCAAGGCGGCAGCGCCGACACGAGCCACGTCACCTACCACGACGATCCGGTCTATAAAGTCGAAGACGTGATTCACTACTGCGTCGGCAACATGCCGGGAGCCGTCCCGCGCACTTCGGCCGAGGCTTTGGGAAACGCCACCCTGCCCTTTGGATTGAAAATCGCCGATGCCGGTTACCAAGAAGCCTTGAAAGATCCCCATTTGCTCAATGGTTTGAATACCTATTTCGGCCAGCTCACCTGCGAACCGGTCGCGCGCCATTTCGGCTTGCCATACACGAATCCACTTCATCTTTTCAAATAAACACTTTCAGTGTTAAAATAGAAAAGAAGTCATGATCGTGTTGCCGAGTAGACAAGTGGTAAGTCAATTGGCTCTGAACCAATCATGCAAAGGTTCGAATCCTTTCTCGGCAGCCAAGCACACATAAGGGACGCATGCGTCCCTTTTATAAAAAATGAAAGGTATATTCATATGAAATCACCACTCGACGCACTAGTAACCGCCGAATTGAACCGGCAAAACGAAGGTCTTGAATTGATCGCTTCGGAAAACTTCACGAGCCGGAAGGTCCGGGCTTTATGCGCGTCGGTTTTGACCAACAAATACGCCGAGGGTTTTCCCGGACGGCGGTATTACGGCGGTTGCCACATCGTCGACCAAGTCGAGCAATTGGCCATCGACAAAGCCTCTGAATTGTTCGGATGCCGGTTTGCCAACGTGCAACCCCACAGCGGCAGTTCCGCCAACATGATCGCTTATGCCGCGGTTTTGAAACCGGGCGATAAAATCATGACCTTGGCTTTGGACGAAGGCGGTCACCTGACCCATGGGTCTCCAGTCAGCTTCAGTGGTAAGACTTACCAAGTCGTCCATTATCACCTTGGCCTTGACGGCCGCATCGATTATGAAGCCATGGTCGCTTTGGCCCGCGCCGAAAAGCCGCAACTGATCCTAGCCGGATTCTCGGCTTATCCTTATCAAATCGATTTTGCCCGCTTTGGCGCGGCCGCCCATGAAGTCGGCGCTTATTTCATGGTCGACATCGCCCATATCTCGGGATTGGTCGCCGCCGGGATCCATCCTTCGCCGTTCCCTTACGCCGACATCGTTACCTCGACGACCCATAAAACAATCCGCGGGCCGCGGGGCGGTTTGATTTTGACCAATAACGAAGACATCGCCAAGAAAGTCAACAGCGCCACTTTTCCCGGCATGCAGGGCGGACCCTTGATGCACATCATCGCCGCCAAAGCCCAATGCTTCATCGAAGCCGGCGAACCGGCTTTCACGGATTACATCAGGCGCGTGATCAAAAACACCAAGGCTTGCGCCGATGAATTCGCCAAGCTCGGGGATGAGGTCAGCGGCACCGAAACCCACTTGTTTTTGATGAATACCAAGGCTTCCTTCAACCTGACCGGCGTCGAAGCCCAAAACAAGGTCGAGGAGATTGGCATTACCATCAACAAAAACATGATTCCCCACGACACCGAGAAACCTTCGATTACTTCCGGTGTTCGCATCGGCTTGGCGGCCACGACCACCCGCGGCCTGACCGAAACCGGGGCCCGAGAGATCGCCAAGGTGATTCACGGCTATCTCAAAGGGACGATCGACCGGGTCGAAGCCACCAAAATAACCCAGGCCATCGTCAGCACGCTGACACCGGTTGATGCATTATAATAAGTAATAAAGTGTTATATTATTCCCTAGATACCTTCGGCGCATGAACAATAAGAACCGGTCCAAACAAGCCTTAGTCCACGTCCTGCTGGATTTTCTAATCCTGGCGCTGCTTTTGGCGTTGATCTTCTGGGACCAAGCCATCCATATCGGCACGCCGGAATTCACCCCGACGCTTTTGTTTTTCATCGGCTACGGTTTCTTCAAGTTATCGGTGTTTGCCCTGGCTGGCATCTATAACATGATCACCAATCATTTCAGCATCGTCGACGCCATCAAAGTCGGGATCGTCTCCATCGCGACGACGGCATTTGCCTACATCGTCATGTTCCTTCTGCCCGACATCGACGTGTGGACCCTGGTCAGTTTCGTGACCTTGGCGCTGTCGGAAGCGTTCCTTTTGATTTCAATCCGTTTTGCCAAGCGGTTACTGCACATGTACGTCGTGCGCAAGGATCGGTCGCTGCTGGCCAAAACCACCATCATCGTGGGGGCCGGGCTCGGCGGCAAGATGATCATCGACGAGATTCGCAACAACCAGAAGATGAATAACGAAGTGATGGCCATCGTCGACGACGATCCCGCCAAAATCGGCAGTTCTTTCTCAGGCGTCAAGGTGTATGGCCCGATTAACCAAATCGCCGGCATCATCAAGCGATTCGACGCCCAAGAAGTCATCATTGCCATCGCCAACATCGAGAAAAACCGCTTGTTTGATATTTTGTCGTACATGGATCAATGCGATGTCAAAATCAAGCGGCTGCCGCTGATTGCCGACGTGTCGCTCGATCAAAAGATCGAGATTCTGGAAGTCGACATCCACGAGTTATTGGGACGCGACGTCGTCCCGCTTGAAAACGAGGAAATCAGGGCGTTCATCAAGGATAAGACGGTGCTTATCACCGGAGCCGGCGGTTCGATCGGTTCCGAATTGGCGCGCCAAGTCTACAAGTACCACCCCAAGCGCCTGGTTTTGTTCGATATTTACGAAAACGGCGTCTACGATCTCCAACAAGAGTTCCAACGCCTCTACCATCGTAACCACGATAACGCCATCGGCCTCGACGTGGTGATCGGTTCGACTTACAACCGCGAGAGCCTCGACCAAGTGTTTGCGGCCTATCGTCCCGAACTCATTTTCCATGCGGCGGCCTACAAGCATGTCCCCTTGATGGAAGATTGCCCCCAAGAGGCGATCCGGACCAATATCCTCGGCACTTACAACACCGCGATGATGGCCCAAAAATACCAGGCGCAAAAAATGGTCCTCGTTTCGACTGACAAAGCCGTGCGGCCGACCAACGTCATGGGGGCGACCAAGGCCTTCGCCGAGATGATCATCCAGCACTTCAACGCCACCTCGAAGGGAACCTCGTTCTCCTCGGTCCGCTTCGGAAACGTCTTGGGCAGCAACGGCAGCGTCATCCCCTTGTTCAAAAAGCAAATCGAAAGCGGCGGTCCGGTCACGGTCACCGATCCGCGCATCACCCGTTATTTCATGACGATTCCCGAAGCGGTCGGATTGATTCTTCAATCGGGCGTCTATGCCAACGGCGGGGAGATCTTCGTTCTCGACATGGGCAAGCCGATCCGCATCATGGAACTGGCCGAAAAGATGATCCGCCAAGCCGGATTCATCCCCCACAAGGACATCAAGGTAGAAATCATCGGCCTGCGGCCGGGCGAAAAGTTATATGAAGAACTGCTCATCAACGGGGCCCATCAAATCAAGACCGCCAACGAGAAAATTTTCATCGACACCAAGAAAGACATTCGCTTCACACCAGAGATGTTTGCTTGGTTTGAAAGCCATTTGACGGCTTCCCACGAAGCATTGGTGAACTTTCTATTCAAAGCCATCGACGTCAAACGCCATCACGAACCTGAAAAAGATATACAAACCGAATAACGATAGTTTATTGTTAATTAAGATTAACTGAGTGAGAAGGATAATTCTATGAATCAAAAAATCGAAGAAAACGCCAGTTCCATCAGCCTGTACGACTTGTGGATGATGATCCGCCGGAATATTTACTCGATCATCTATTTCACCGTTTTGGGCTTGGTGCTCGGGCTCGTATATACCAACTTGATCGTGACGCCCGAATTCACGGCGACGGGCTATGTCGCCATGAAGGTATCGACGACGACCACCGTCTTGAATACGATCACCGAGGTGGCCAAATCGCGTTCGGTCGCCGATTTGGCGGTCACCGCTTTGGACGAGGACGGCATCGCCCACAGTGACGGAACCCCGATCACGGCCGCCGACATCACCGCCGGCGTCAATGCCACTTACACCAGCACGTCGCTCCGGGTGACGGTCACGTACACCAATGACGAACAGCTGATCACCGTGCCGGTGCTCAATGCCGTCATCGACGCCACCATCAGTTACGGAAACACCAATTACACCGCCATCAACAATAACCTGATTTTGGAAAGCTATGCCGAAACATCAATCAATTCCGGAACCTCGACGACGCTTTATCTAGCTATCTTCGTCATCTTGGGCGGCGTCATCGGCACCGGACTCGGCATCTTCACCGACATCATCGAAGACCGGATCCATTACGCCGGGGAAATCGCCCGGGCCGGGGTCAACGCTTTCACCGTTTCCTGCCACGAAAAGAAGAAGCCCGCCGCCAAGAAAAAGGATCCCTCGGAATTGCTCGTCGACGAACTCGACCTGGTGGACACGGCCCAAAAAGACGACGTTTATTACCGGGATGTGTTGAAACTTCAAAATGACATCGAGAATTTCACTCCGGGCAAACAAGTCAAAACGATCGGCTTCACCTCAGCCAAAGAATACCAATCCAAAGCCTCGCTATTGGCGTCTTTGGCCCATGTTTACGCCAAAGAACAACAAAAAGTCCTGGTGCTCGATTTCGATTTCGAAAAGCCGTTCCTGCACCAAGTGTTCGAAGTGGGCACCGTCAAGAATTTGGTTGCTTACTACCTCAGCTATAAGCCCAAGGAAGAATTTTTCGAACGGGTCAACCCGTATCTATACGTGATGCCGGGCCTTGAAAGCGCCATCGGTTCCAAGATCATCAAATCGGAACGCATCAAGAAGCTGATCGAAGAAGCCCGAAAGGAATTCGATTACGTTTTGATCAACTGCCCGCCGACTTTCTCTGAAATGACGATCTTATCGTGCGGGGCTTTGCTTGATGGCGTGATCATCGCCGGCAAATTCCAAGTCACCAAGAAAAAGGACTTCCTGAAAACGGCGTCCTTGGTACTGGTCAACGACATGCATCTCATTGGCGGGGCGTTTTTAGGCGCCGCCAAGGAGAAACGTTCGCTTAAAAAAGTATTCCTCAGCCTTTTCTCCAAATCGTCGCATTGATGAAGGCGACCCGGTCCTCAATCAACTTGACGACCCGGTCCGACACGTCTTTAGTCGTATAGTGCAAAGGAACTTGGTATTGCGCCGGTTCCTTTTTCTTCATGGTGTCGATGGCTTTTAAAATCCCGTCTTCCTCGATGCCGCTGAGGACGATCGTCCCGGCGTCGATGGCTTCAGGCCGTTCGGTCGAAGTGCGCATTAAAATGGCGTGGAAGCGCAGCATGGCCGATTCCTCGGAAACGGTACCGCTGTCGGAAATGACCATGAAGGAATGTTGTTGGAGATGGCAGTAATCGGTGAATCCGAGCGGCTTGATGCGCTTGATCAAGGGATTGAGCTTGGTAGCCCGGGCTTCGAGTTTTTTATAGGTGCGCGGATGGACCGAGAAGACGATTGGGAGTTTGTAGGTCTCCGCCACGGCGTTGATGGCTTTGGCGATGCCTTCGAAATGGGTCGGGTGATCGACGTTTTCTTCGCGATGCCACGATAGGACGATGTATTGGTCCGGTTTGACCTCGAGTTTTTCAAGGATGGTCGAACGTTGGATCTGGTCTTGATGGGCATCGATCACTTCCCGAAGGGGAGAGCCGGTTATTTCGACGTAAGCGGGGTCCAAGCCCTCCTTCATCAAGTAGCGATAGCTGTAATCGGTATAGGGAAGGTTGAAATCGGCGATGTGATCGACGATTTTCCGGTTGATCGTTTCCGGGACGTTCCAATCGCCGCAGCGGTTGCCGGCTTCCATATGGAAAATCGGGCATTTGAGCCGTTTGGCGCTAATGGCGGCTAAAGCTGAATTGGTGTCCCCGAGGATCAATACGGCATCGGGCTGCAGTTCCTTGATCAAGTCATAACTGCGTTCGATCACCTTACCGATCGTGGCGCCCAGCGTCGCTTCGGCGCAACTGAGAAAATAATCGGGTTGTCGCAGGCCGAGGTCGTCGAAGAAGATCTGGTTCAATTCGTAATCGTAATTTTGACCGGTGTGCACCAAGACGTGGTCAAACGCCTTGTCGCAAGCCTTGATGACTTCCGACAGGCGGATGATTTCCGGCCGCGTGCCGATGATGGTCATGATTTTCATTTTTTTCATATCAGAATCCTTTCCTTAAGGAATGGCTACCGAAAGCATAACATAAACGAACCGACCTTATAGCGACCATTTCCGTTTGATGAAGAAATACAAAGTCCCGGCGACGATGAGGATGCCCGCGAACACGGCGATGGGAACCAAAGTTTCTGGGTTGAGCCAAGCCGGGGTCGCGTCGTTGGTGAGCCCGGGGTGTCCGGTTTTGGCCGCCAGGTAATTGTAGCGACCGATGGCGTCGTTATAGGTGTTGGTGACCAAACGTCCGCTTTCGTTGATGCCGGAAATCTCATGTTGGCGGTGTTCCAGTAGAAAAGTCTTTGATTGGGAAGCCATGAAACCGTATTCGGCTTGAAGTTCGTAGAAGACGTTGAAATAATCGCTGGCGGCGTTCATGCCGATCCCGTACATGACGTAAACGGCGTAACTGGTCGCTTGCTGCTCCGCGGTGAGAAATTCGCTGATGACGGCTGCCTCATTGGTGACATCGATCATGAAGTCGGTTTGTTTCGACTCGTAGGCGACGGTAATCGTTTGGGTGCCCAATAGGAGCGGATCTCCGCCCGCTAGGGTGAAACCTTCGGTGATGATTTCGGTGTCCTCGGCCGTGTCGGTGACCGCAATCGACAAACCGGAATAGTCAAGGCTGCCGCCGAGGGGGAATGTCGTTTTCGTCGGCAGCGTCTCGATGGCGATCGAGGCCACTTCACCGAGTCTGTGGATGGGTTTAATCGTCGCGGTTTGTCCGAAAGCCAATAGACCCTGAGCGGCAAAGGTCAAGACAAAGAAGGTCGTGGCGATGTGAGTTAAGCCGAAGCCGATGCGTCTATTCATTCCAAAAATTATAACCCATCTCGCATTAGAAATAAAATTTATCAATTTTATGAAAATAGGGCTATTGGGCTTTTTCGATACTTATTGAAATCGAGAACCAGTATAATTAATGCAGGTTTTGTTATGAAAGAAACCACCGCCACGAAACTCATCGCCAAAAATAGCCGGGCCCATTACGACTATTTTTTGTCGCAGTTCCTCGAGGTAGGCCTCGAGTTGACCGGAACCGAAATCAAAAGTTTGAGGATGCAGGGAGCAAGTTTGGTCGACAGCCGCGTGATTGAAAAAGACGGGGAGATGTTCGTCTTGAACATGAACATCCCGGTCTATGATAAAGGCAACATCTTCAACCATGAGCCGAAGCGGACCCGCCGATTGCTATTGCACCGCCATGAAATCGACAAATACCTCAAAGCGGTCAAGGAAAAAGGCTATACCTTGATTCCAACCAAAATATACTTTTCCAAGGGTCGGGCCAAACTCGAAATCGCCTTGGCCAAAGGAAAGAAATTGTATGATAAACGGGCCACCGAAAAAGAACGCGAAGACGCGCGGGCGATCGGCAAAGCCATCAAAGGCCAAAGGAATCTCGAATAATATGCCGTTTCAAACCATCGAACAAGTATCCGAATACTTCGCCGTCCATATGTCGGGACAATACTCTCGCGCCAATTACGACGCCTTTTTGACCGCAATCGGATTCCGCTACACCGTTCCTTCGATCCATATCACCGGAACCAACGGCAAAGGTTCGACGGCAACCATGATCCAGAACATTTACGAATGCTCGGGCCGCCACGTCGGCCTGTTCACGTCGCCTTCCTTTGACCGGTTCTCGGAAATGATTTACATCGACGACGACGAGATCGACGACCGGTATGTGCTCGCCTTCATGAATCAATACGAGAACGCATTCTCCCAATACCAATTGACGGCGTTCGAAATCCAAACCTTTATGGCCCTATCGTATTTCACCGATCAGAAAGTGGCCCTGGCCGTGATTGAAGTCGGCATGGGCGGACGCCTCGACGCCACCAATGTTTTCATTCCGGTCTTGAGCATCATCACCAACATCGGCTTGGAACACACCCATTACCTAGGACCGACGCTCGTCGACATCGCCGGACACAAAGCCGGCATCATCAAGCCGAAGGTCCCGGTCCTGATTGGCAAACTCGACAATGCTTGTCTCAAGGTGGTTTCCGACGCGGCCCAGGCCAATGAGGCGCCCTTAGTCAAAGTCAACGAACCCTATGACGTCAAAACCGGGATCAGCCAGTATTTTTCTTATGGTCCCTATAAGAATTTGGAATTGACCATGAACGGCACTTTCCAAATCACCAACGCCACCGTGGCCGTGGAAGCGACCAACCTCTTGGCGAAGCGCTGGCCGATTAAAGAAAAGGACTTACGGACCGGCCTTTACAAAACCTTCATGCCGGGACGTTTGGAAATCGTCGGGTCGAATCCGATGGTAATTATCGACGGGGCCCATAACCCCCATGGCGTCCAAGCTTTGGTCCGTTCGATCAGTCCCTTCACCAAAAAAATGATCTTCGTGATATTCGCGGCGTTCAAAGACAAAGACGTCGATCCGATGCTGAAAGAACTGCAACTCGTCTCCTCGCGGATCACCGTGACTTCGTTCAACCACCCCCGGGCCCGGCATCAAGCCGATTATCCGGGTTTGGCTTATCCATATATCGACGATTATAAGCTCGCCATCGCGCGCATATATGAAAATGCGCCTCGCAGTAGTGTAATATTAATAACGGGATCGCTGGCGTTCGCCGGCATGGTCCGCGCCTTTATCCAATCGGGAGGTCTCCCTCATTGAGAAACAAGATTGTCCTAAACATCACCCTCAGCGCCTTGATGATCGGTCTAGGGATCATTTTTGAGCGCTTGATCGTCATCAACATCCCGCCGTTCATCCGTATCGGGATTGGGTCGATTCCCGTCATCTTGGCGAGCGTCATCATCGGGCCGCTGTACGGGGCTTTCATCGGGGCCTCGGTCGATATTCTCGGCTATTTCATCTTTGACATCACCGGTTATCCCTACACGCCTTACGTCACCATTTCCTTTATTTTGATCGGCGTCCTGCCGTATTTGCTTTTCAAGGCCAGCACTTGGATGCGCTACAAGAAAAATCCTTTTCCCGTCAGTTATATTCTTTTGGCACTCATCTGGTCGTTTTTGACCGCTTACGTGATCATGGTCGACCAAGTCCGCATTAGCGGCACGATGGTGGCCATTACCCAGTTCTACAAGATCTTCATTCCCATCGTCAGCCTCTTCGTTTTCGCCGGATTTTCGGTGTTCATCTATTTGATCAACCGCCATTTCCAAAAGAAAATCCTTTTTTATCCGAAATGCCCGAGTCCCCATCAATCGGCTTTCGTGATTTTGGTGATGGAAATCGTCGTCCACATGATCTGGGGCAGTATTTGGAAGGCCCAGTTCTTCGGCCTCGACCCCTTGATGGTGTTGTTCATCCAATCGGTGATACTGATTTTCACCTTCCCGGTGAAGACCGCCGTGTTGAATTACGTGCTGATCGCCTATCACCGCTATATCGACAAAGCAAGGAGTGATCAAGTTGACTGACCAAGAAAAGAAAACCCCGGAAAGCGAAAGCCAGCCGGAAATTGAAACGCCGACCCCAGTCGAAGGCCCCGTGGCCTTTCCTCGTTTAGGCATCATCGTCATCGCCGTGTTATTAGGTCTGATTGTCATTTTGGCGATCATCATCAGATTGCTATAGGAGCCTGCGCCATGAAAAACAAATGCCTGCTTAAAAACGCCACCATTTATCAAATCTACGTCCGCAATCACACAAAGGAAGGGACGTTCAAAGCCCTCGAGAACGATTTGCCGCGCTTGAAGGATTTGGGCGTTTCCATTCTGTACCTGTTGCCGATCAACCCCATCGGGGAAACGGCCCGCAAAGGCACGATGGGCAGTCCCTATTCCATCAAGGATTTCTACGCCATCAATCCGGAACTCGGAACGCTAGAAGATTTTCGCCATTTGGTCGACGCCGCCCACGGAATGGGTTTCAAGATCATGCTCGACGTGGTCGTCAACCACACCAGCCGCGACGCCAAACTAGTCAAGGAACATCCCGAATTTTACGTCTATAAAGACGGGCAACTGGCCAATCGCATCGGAGATTGGTCGGACATCGCCGATTTGCGATTCGATCTCCCTGAGGTGCGCGAATACTTGATCGAGATGTTGAAGTATTGGGTCAAGCAAGACGTCGACGGGTTCCGCTGCGACGTCGCTCCGCTGATTCCCCTCGATTTCTGGCGTGAAGCGATTGGTTCGTGCAATGCCATCAACGAAGATTTAATCTGGTTGTCGGAATCGATCGAACCGGAATTCATCAAATACCTGCGGTCGCTCGGCTATCACGGCCATTCGGATTCGGAGATGTATCAAGTCTTTGATATCTTGTACGACTACGACGTGTATCCCTTCTTGAAAACCTACTTGATGACCGACGGCGACTTAAAGGCGTACCTGCGCCAAGTCCGCACACAAGAATACATCTATCCGGTCGATTACCTTAAAATCCATTTTTTGGAAAACCACGATCAGCTGCGCATCGCCTCAATCGTGACCAACGACGTCATCTTGCGGAACTTGACCGCTTGGTCGTTCTTCCAAAACGGTTTGGGCTTCCTGTACGCTGGCCAAGAAACCAAGAACAAGGCGACGCCCTCGCTGTTTGAAAAAGAACCGATCGATTTACAGGTCAAAGACGCTTCGTTCTACGATTTCATCAAGCGGCTGATTGCCATCAAAAAAGAACCATGCTTCGCGACGGTGCGCCGCTTTGATATCATCAATCATCTCCAGCTTGATTTAATCGTCGCCAAGATGACGAGCGACGACGGGATTTATTGGGGTCTATTCAGCACCGCCAAATACGAGCGGCAAGTCTACGTCCCGATGGAAGACGGAACCTACCGCGATTTGATTTCAGGCCAGACCGTGAAAGTCGATCACGGCATATTGAAACTCAAGGAACCATTGTTCCTCAAAGCTTTGTAGTTAAAATTCCTTGTAGGATTTCGTGACGCTGACGCAGGTATGGTAGTGATGCCCGACCTGCTTTTCTTTCGGGGGCCATTTCATGTAATTGCCGAAAATATGCCGCAAATAACGGTCATAATCGGCTGGGACTTTGACATCGAGACCTTCAAATTTTACGATACTTCCCTCGCCGAATACTGCCGGTGGCAGCGCTTCGCGGTTGAAATACATCGTCAAATAAGGACCGACCAACGAGGCTTCCTCATACGGAATCCGCTGAGCCGAACGGTCAATCGAGCGGGCGTTCCAATTGGCGATGCCGAACGGGAAGAAGACCAGGGCGACGAGGTTCGTCAAGATATCGATGAAGAAACGCCGGTCCAATCGCGGCTTGTGAAGCCAGTTGGCCAAATAAGAGAAGTACCAGCGGAACCACATCCAGTAGGGCTTCATCGATTTGACTTGGGTAGCGCCGGGCTTTCTGGACATCCCTTCGAGCGGAAAGATGTCAATCCAAATGCCATGGTTCATGTTCGTGACCGCGAAAGCCGTTTCTTTGAAACAAGTGCCGGAGTGGCGCAGTTTGGCAAACGAGTAGCTATAGCGGCGGTCGCTGCGGACGGTTTGTAGGAAATAGGGGGCGTTGAATTCGTTTTGAAGTGCCACCAGACGGTTGAAATCGGGACGCGGCATGGCCACGTCGAGATCATCGTCCCACGGGATAAAGCCTTGGTGGCGGATGGCGCCAAGGCAAGTGCCGCCGAACAAGTAGTAGCGCAGATGGTGTTTTTCGCAGACGTTCACGAACTGCACGAGCAGTTCTTTTTGAATCGCTTGAATTTCGTTCATAAAGGGCTAATAGCATTATATGATTGATAACTTGCGCAAGCAAACGAAACTTAATTGTGTATTATATTTAAGAGAGTGATTAAGGTATTTTAACAATGCATCAAGCCCCCGCCGCCCTAAATGATAAAAAAGTCTTCTTGCTCGACATGGACGGGACCCTTTATAACGAAGAGCAACTGTTTCCAGAGGTCGGACCCTTTTTGGACTACCTGAAACTGAAGAAGATCCGTTATTTCTTTTTGACCAACAATTCGTCGAAATCAACCAAGGATTACGTCGACAAGCTGACGCGGTTGGGCCTTAAGGCCACCCCGGGGCAAATCATCATCTCGACCCATATCGCCGCTTATTACCTCAAGCGCGTTTACGGCGATCGGAAGATCTTTGCGGTCGGCACCAAGTCCATGGTCAAAGAGCTAGTGCGCCTGGGCGTCAACGTGACGACTGAGGAAGAACCAGGCATCGCCGCGATCATCGTCGGAAACGACAATGAACTGGATTATAAGAAATTGACGAGCGCTTCCCGCCTATTGACAAACGGCGCCGATTTCATCGCCACCAACGTCGATAAAGCCTGCCCGGTTTCTTTCGGCTACGTTCCCGATTGCGGGGCCATCTGCGAAATGCTGACCCACGCCACCGGCAAGAAACCGGTTTATATGGGCAAGCCAAAAGCCGAAATCGTCAATTATGTCCGATCGTTGACGAAGGCCGATGGCCGCGATATCGTCATGGTCGGCGACCGCTTGTACACCGACATGCTCATGGCCGTCAAACGCAACATGACCTCGATTTGCCTGCTTTCGGGCGAAGCCACCGAGGCATCCATTAAGAAATTCCCTTATCCAATCGATTACGTGTTTAAAGACATCTCTAGCCTTCTTAAAGCGATGAAAGGAACATTATGACCACCGCCATCATCATTGCCGGAGGAAGCGGTAAACGCATGAACTCCGATATCCCGAAGCAGTTCATCGAAATCGAAGGCCAACCGATCATCATCTACACCTTATTGGCCTTCGAACGACACCCCGGCATCGACCAAATCGTGGTCGTGTGCATTGAAGATTGGATTGCGAAACTCTTTGAATACGCCCATGGGAAATTTCCCATCAAGAAGCTTGTCGCCGTGGTCCCCGGCGGAACCACTGGCCAATTGAGTTGTTATAACGGACTGCTGGCTTTAAAAGGAAAGATTCAACCCGACGATCTCGTCATTGTCCATGACGCCATTCGGCCCTTGGTTCCTCAAATGATCATCTCGGATTTAATACGGGTGGCTCAAGAAAACGGCAATGCCTGCTCTTCGCTCCCGATGCATGAAACCTTGATATTCACCGATAACCAAGCCTGGGGAAACCGCTCTTTGGACCGGAGTTTGATCCGACGGGTCCAGACGCCCCAAGCCTATCGCTTTGGCGATTTATTGGCCGTCCATGAAGCCGCGTTGGCCCAAGGGATCACCAACAGCGTTTACGCCAACACCTTGATGGTGGATTTCGGTCGGACGATTTATTTTTCGCTCGGGTTTGACAATAACGTCAAAATCACGACTTCCGAGGACTTGACGCTTTTCAAAGCCTTGTTGAAGATGGATGAAAAGGATTTGGTCAAACGATGAGCTTCACCTACACCCCCGCTTATTTGAATGAACTGGCAGGCTTTCCTGCCGAAGACAAGGGCTTCTTGTCGGGAAAGACGATGGCCCTAACCGGGGCGACTGGTTTACTCGGCTCCTATCTGATCGATGCCTTGCTTTTTGACAAATCGTTTGAGATGACCATAGTGGCCTTGGTTCGAGACATCGGATCCGCCCAAGATCGGTTTTCGCATTTTAAGGGGGATCGACGGCTTCAATTCGTCAAAATCGACTTGAATGAACCACTGCATGTACCCGGTCCAATCGATTATTTGATTCATGCCGCCAGCGCTACGAGTCCCGACCAATATCAAGCCCATCCGATCGACACTATGCTGTTGAACGTGATCGGCACCAAGCACGCGCTCGATGTGGCCCTCGCCCATCAGTGTCGCTTCATGTTCGTGTCCTCGACCGAGGTCTACGGCCAATCCGACGGCCGCTTGATCGATGAACGGTATTCTGGATATCTTAATCCCCTCGATCCCCGCAGCGCCTATAACGAAGGCAAGCGGGCGGGTGAAACGCTCACGATCGCCTATCGTCAGGAGCATAGTCTCGACGTCGTCATCCCGCGCCTATCTCGACTTTTCGGTCCGACCCAAAGGCCGAGCGACCGCAAGGCCCTATCGCAATTTATCCGAGCCGGGCTCTATCACGAACCGATCGTGTTAAAAAGTGCCGGCACGCAAAAATTTTCCTACACTTATGTTGCTGACGCCGTCAGCGGCATCTTGTTCCTCTTGGCCCACGGCCAATCGGGACAAGCCTATAACGTGGCTAACGAAGAACAACTGGAACTGCGGGAAATCGCTTCCTTGATTGGCGAAATGCGCCAGGTCAACGTGATGTTCGACAACCATCAAGACACCAACTTAAGTTATAGCAAAGCCGAGCATGCCCTGCTCGACATCGGCAAAATCAAAGACTTGGGTTGGACGCCACGCGTCAGCGTCCGGGAGGGTCTAGCGAAAACATTCGCGGCAAGTGAATGATTTTTGTTCGTTCGTCGATCAATTGATAATCGATCAAAAGCGGGACCGTAATCAAGAAGGTTCCAAGCGTGCCCATGGCGTCGGCCTTGAAAAAGACTTTGGCCTCGGCCACCGATTGAATCAGAATGCCAATCATGATGAAAAGAACCGTCATCGCGATGCGATGGTTGTATTTATAGCGTTTGATTACCAAATAAACGATGAAGCCGAGTCCGAATAGATAGAATACCAAACCGATGATGCCCCCGCTGGCCATGACGTCGTACCAGCCATTATGGAAGCGGTTGGTCGGATTGGTTCCCCCTTCGACCCCGATGGCCGTTTGGAGGATGGCATTAGCAATCGCCAAACCATTGCCGAAAATCAGGTTGCCTTGGAAAATGACTTCTCTAGCGTGGCGCCAGATCATCAATCTAGCGTGGAGGCTATCCATGCTTTCGGGGATGAAGTCTTCCCGGATGGAACGGGCCAGCGGCTGATTGGACACCATCAACCCGACGATGGCGAGGAAGAAAATGGTCCCTAAAGACACGAGCCAGATTGAAGAGGAGACGGGGTGCTTCTTGAATTGGGTAATCAAATCGTACGTGATGAACGCGATCAAAAAGACGAAAGCGCCGATGTAAGAAGTAATCGTGATCGTCAATAATAGCGAAATCGTGAAGACGAGCATCAACCCATAATGCCAAAAACGGTGTTTCAGCGAATCGAGGATGCCCAGGGCAAAGATGCCGAGACTTAGGTAATAGCCAAAGACGTTGGTGTTTGAAAATAGGCTGATGGTCGGGGAATAATAATCGATGTCGCCGGTGGTGAATAAAAAGTAATATTGATCCCATTCGACGATGATGCTATAGACGATCAAACCCACGAGGGCGGCCACCAGGATATATAAAAAAACCATCAAGATGGTTTTCGTTTTAATCAATTTGGGAACGACGATTAGAAACAAGTAAACGACGAGGGCAGACGTAAGGGCAAAAAACAAGCTTTGGAACCGAGCAAATAAGCCAAGGGTGAAGCTGACCGTTTGGGAGATGCCCTCCCCGTCGGTGGCCGTCAGGGTAATCGTGCCCGGATGCAAGACCACGGCGATGATTGGGGCGGCGAAGGCCAAGACGATCAATAAAAACGCCTTCCAATTGATCAGTTCTTTGTGCTTGGTGAACACCCACATGAAGATGAAGGTCAGGAAGAGCAAAAGCGCGCCCCCGGCAAAATAATACTTATTCAGTTGCAACTGCAAATGAGCTTCCGTGATCACGATCGATTCGTTCAAGACGACAATCGCTGAGATGAACAGAAATAACCCGATGAAGTTGAAGATAGCTTTTCTTTTGCTCATTTATTGGTTAATTCTTTTCATTCATTATATCATCAATGCGTTTTTATTATCTTTTATGGCTTTGAAAGATATTTAAGCGATTGACACAATGTGGTTAATTATAACAAAACTATCTATAATAACAATTGTCATCGACGGAGGAAGTACTCATGGCCATTCTTGTCACCGGGGGAACCGGATACATCGGTTCGCACACCGTCTGCAGTCTGTTGGAAGATGATTACGACGTCGTCATTGCCGACAACCTCAGTAACAGCAAATTGCTGGTCTTGGACCGCATTTTCGAAATTACCGGCAAAAGGCCGCGGTTTTATGAAGTCGATTGCACCGATGAAGCCGCTCTCGAAGAGGTCTTTAAAAAGGAACCGATCTCCAGCGTCATCCATTTTGCCGGGCTCAAAGCCGTCGGCGAGTCGGTTGAATTGCCTTTGAAATATTATCAAAACAACGTCGACAGCTGCTTGGTTGTGCTTGGTTTGATGGCGCGGCATGGCATCCGAAATTTCGTCTTTTCGAGCAGCGCCACCGTCTATGGAAACCCGAAATCGGTCCCTCTTTTCGAAACTGACGAGGTCGGCCATACCACGAATCCTTATGGTACCAGCAAATATTTCATTGAGCGGATTATCGCCGATTTCGCTTTGGTCCACCCTGAGTTCAACGCCGTTATCCTCCGTTATTTCAATCCGATTGGAGCCCACCATAGCGGCCGTATCGGCGAAGATCCAAGTGGCATTCCCAATAATTTGATGCCATTCATCACCCAAGTGGCCGTCGGCAAGTTGATCAATCTTGGAGTCTTCGGCAACGATTATCGAACCATTGACGGCACCGGGGTACGCGATTATATTCACGTAGTCGACCTGGCCGAAGGCCATTTGGCTGCGCTACGATTATTGGAACATCAACGCGGTGGTACTTTCGTCTATAATCTCGGTACCGGTCACGGGACGAGCGTGTTGCAAATGATTGCCGCCTTTGAAAAGGCGACCGGAATCAAAATCCCCTATGTGATCATGCCGCGGCGTCCGGGCGACATCGATACCTGTTACGCCAATTGCGACAAAGCCAAACGGGAACTGAAATGGACGGCCCGCCGTTCGATCGAGGAGGCCTGCCGCGACGCTTGGAATTGGCAAAAAAGCAATCCCCATGGCTATGTCGAATAGTTCTTTCGCAACATGAAAAGATTCTTTGCCTTCATAAAAAAACGATTGAATTACATTGTGTTGGGCTCCTTCGTTCTCATCAACGTTTTCACGGCGGGACAAGCTTTATTGTCCTCAAGTGAATCGGCGGAGGTCAGCGGCCTATTTTCTAATTTCCTATCGGCCTTTTTCCATATGATTGGGCCGGTCGAAGCCGAATTGGTCGCGCCTGAATCGATTGTCATCAACGGTCCGGATTTAGTCGTCATCGGCCAAAGCAAGCGGTTGGCGACCACCATTTCCCCAAGCGATACCACCGATCAAAGCGTCTATTGGTCTTCGAGCGATCCCGAAATCTTGGAAGTCACCTCCGGCGGCATCGTCGTCGCCAAGGATCTGGGCGCGGCCACGATTCGGGCCGCTGCGAGCGAGGCCGACGTCTATGACGAGATTTCGATTCAAGTGATTGATTTCCCGACGGTGAATTCGTTTGAATTCGATGATCCGACCACCGATATCTACGTCGGAACGACAACCACCCTTACCCTCAAGGACATCACCCCGGACTTGGCGCGCATCGATTCGATTGACTGGGAATCGGATAATGAAGGAATCGCCACCGTCAACCAATACGGCGTCGTCAAAGGAACCGGCGTCGGTACAACGCACATTACCGCCTCAGCCGGAAGTTTCACGCGGACCCTCGATGTCACGGTTACCGAGAGCCCGACTCCGGTCATTGCCCCGACCGAAGTAAACATCATCGGGGAAACCGAAGGTTTCATTTATCGATACACGCCACTCCAAGCCGATTTCGGCGCTACCTCGCCGACTGACGCCAGCGTCACTTGGCTTTCTAGCGACATCAACATCGCCCGGGTAGACACCACCGGCCGGGTTTATGGCTATAAATTCACCGGGACGGTCACCATCACGGCCATCAGCAACGCCGATGACAGTTTGTCGGATTCGATCTCGATGACCTTTGCCAAGGTTTTTCCCGACGCGGTGGCGTTGACCAGCTCCAAAACCGAAATCATCGCCGGGCAAACCCAGCGGATCGATTTTGAATTCGATCCGGTCGATACCTACGATCGGCAATTGGTTTGGGCCTCGAGCGATCCCGAGGTCGCCTCGGTCTCCAGCCATGGCGAGTATGGGCTTTTAACCGCCAAAAAGATGGGGACGGTCACCATCAGCGCCTATAGCGTCATGGACGAAACCATCTCTTCCAGCCTGACAATCAAAGTATTGAAGGCCTCGACCCTCAACGACCAACAGGAAGAGGATCTAGCCAGCTTCGTCCGCAAGGGCCTCGGCCATTATTCGCTGTTCTTGGCCAATGGTCTATTAGGCTATTTGACATTCTTTTATTTCCTAAAAGGAAAGAAACGCCATTACCGGTATTTCCTGGTATCTTTAGGTGTCGGTTTGCCGCTGGCCGTCGGCATGGAAGCCTTGCAGCTGTTCGCCAACGGTAGAAGCCCCCTGGCGACCGACGCCATCATCAATTTCCTTGGTTATTTGACCGGAACTTTGATTCTATTCATCGTCTTCGTGAGCTGGCGGGCCAAGCAAAACCGCCTTAAGCCTACAGATGAGCCTCAATAAAGCGTTTTAAGAATTGCTTGGTCCGGTCATGCCGGGTATGATCGAATATTTCCTCCGGGGTGCCCTCCTCGATGATTTGACCTTGGTCGATGAAATAGACCCGGTCAGACACGGCTCGGGCAAACGCCATTTCATGGGTGACGACTACCATGGTCAAACCGCTGGAAGCCAACTGGCGCATGGCCGCGAGCACTTCCTCAACCAGTTCCGGGTCGAGGGCACTCGTCGGCTCATCGAACAAAAGGATGTCCGGTTCCATGGTCAAGGCCCGGGCGATGGCGACGCGTTGCTGTTGGCCGCCCGACAGCGTCGTCACTTTAGCGTGGACGTATTGACTAAGTCCGACGCTGTCCAAATGCTTGACGGCCAATTTTTCGGTTTGGGCCCGATCCATCTTCTTGACGATGCGCGGCCCAAGGGTACAATTGTCCAAAACAGACTTGTGGGGAAACAGGTTGAACGATTGAAACACCATGCCGATGCGCGACCGGATCTTGCTAATGGAGGCGTCCTTCGACGTGAGGTCCTCCCCGTGAAAAAATATTGTTCCCGAAGAGGGCGTTTCTAGAAGATTCATCATCCGGAGCATGGTCGACTTGCCGGAACCCGACGGGCCGATGATGCTGACCACTTCGCCTTGGTGAATCGCCATAGTAACGTCATTGACGACCGGGACCCCGTCAAAGGATTTACAGACGCGCTCGAGCGCGATGACAACGTCATTCATTGTCAATCACCGCGACCACTTCCGGAACCGTCTGGCTCGTGGGCGAAGAAATCCGTTGTTTCAGATGAAGACCCTTTTCGATTGAGCGGAGGATGGCCGAAGACGTTAAGGTCAAGATAAGATAAATGACTGAGATGATGAAATAGACTTCAAAGGGTCGGAAGTTGTTGGTGATGATGAACTTAGAACTGAAGAACAAGTCGCTGACGGCGATGACGCTCAGGACCGAGGTGTCCTTGATGTTGACGATCAGTTCGTTTCCGAAAGCCGGAATGGCGTGTTTCAAAGCCTGGGGAAAAATCACGTAGCGCAGGAGCTGGCCATACGACATGCCAAGGGCCAAGCCGGCTTCGGATTGGCCTTTGGGGATGGCTCCGACCGCGCCCCGGACGATTTCGGCCATGTAGGCGGCCGTGTTCAAACTGACGACGATGATTCCGGCGCTGAAGGCGCTCCAATAGCCGAACAGGGCTAAGACCCCATAATAAATGACTGTCGCCTGGACGATCATCGGCGTGCCGCGAAATACCTGGATGTAGACCCGCGCCAGCCAATCAAGCCCTTGAAGGAGCCACCGCAAGCTTCGCCGCCGCGGCTTGGCGTTTGGAAGCAGCCTTAAACTCGCCAAAAGGACTCCCAGGAAAAAACCACCGATCGTCCCGATTAAGGAAATGACAATGGTCGTCAAAACCCCAGACAGGAACACGCTCCAGTGGCGGGTCAGCAGATAGAAGACCCCAGGCAAGAAACCGCTCGGCATTATTGATCGGCTTGGGAAGCGGCGATGGCTTCCTGCATCCATTGGATTCGAGTGGCGGTATCTAGGGTAAGTAGCGTGGCGTCGATGGCCGCCAGCAAATCAGCATCTTCATGCCGGACGGCGATGGAGACTGAAATCACGAAATGATCGTCGTAAGTGGTCTCATCGGCCCAAAATTCGACGAGGGCCAACTCATCGGGATATTGGGCGACCATCGCGGTGCCGATTGGCTCTTCGGCCAAGACGCCGTCAAGGCCGGCATTGGCTGCCAGTAACGCCAATAAGGCGTCGGGATACGTCTCATAGGGCGTCCCGGCGATCAAACCCTCAACGTAGAGGTCGTCTTCGCCCTCGTCATTAGCGCAATCGATGATCAAATCGTTTTGAACGGTGCCGACTTGGGCGGCCAGGTAAGCTCCGGCGAAATCATCGATCGAGGTCGCCGCCGCATAAGACCCGTCAAGGCGCACCACCATCACCAAATGGGATTCATAATAGGGTGACGAAAAGCTGACGCTTTCGCGCCGAGCCGGCGTATCGGTCATCCCGGCCACGATGGCGTCGATCGATCCGCTTTGAAGCGCCGGAATCAACCCGTCCCAGGCGATTTTCCGCACTTGAAGGTCAAAATCGTTGTCCATAGCGATGTATTGGGCGATAGCGACGTCGTATCCGGCCACGTAGGTGCGACCGAGGCCGAGAAACCCACTATTGGCGATCGGGACCCCCAGGTCCTGATCGGCCGTGGTCCAGTTGAACGGGGCATAGGCGGCTTCCAGTCCGATGGTGAACACCCCGTCTTCCAGGGTGCCGCCCCCGCAGGCGCTGAGACTGGCCAGTAACGGCCAGGCTAGAAAGAACGCAAAAAGCTTTTTCATGTTGATTACCTCCTCAGGAATGAAAAAAGCGGCACTGATCATCTACCAGTGCCACTTATCCCAATACGGCGATAATTAACACGATAGCGCCTCCGCGAATATTTCGCGGGAGTCCATAGGTTTGTTCAACCATGGCCCAATCATCAAGGATGTCGCCTTGATGTTTCGGCAGTCGCGCCTTTGGCCATGGTCGTCGGGTACCCCCTACCATGGTTAATCATCTTGACTGCGCCTCTATCAGTACGCGTTTAGGTTAACACCAATACCAGGGCGGCGCAAGGGAAAATAAAAGAAGGCCGCCATGAAAGCGGTCTTCTTTATTTGGGCTGATGATTTTCCCTATTTGTAGAGAACGACGGAGACGTTGCCGGGAATGACTAGGCTGGCGGATGAAGTCAAGGTCCCGAAGCTCGCGAAGGCGACCGTGTATCCGGTGGCGTTGACGGTGATGTTGCCGATGTTGCCGTTGTGGAGCACGATGGCTTCGGTCCAGGTGTCGGTGACGCCCATGCCCTTGGTGAGCTTGTAGCCGACCGTCCCCGAGGTGAAGGTGTAACCGCCGAAGGAGGTCAAAGCCGTGAAGTTGGAGGTGATCTGCCCGCTCGTGTAGTTGTGGAAGATGGCGTGTTGCTCGCGCAGGGCGATCATGTCCCGGTATTTGTCGAATTGGGCTTTGTAGGTGACTTTGTTATCCCATTTCAGGGAGTTGATCAAATCGCTCGAGGCATAGGAGTTGTGGTTGTAGGAGCCGTCGGGATTGATCTTTTGACGCATCAATTCCTCACCGGCGTGATAGAAGGGGATCCCTTGGGCGAAGGTGACGATGGCGCTGGCCTGGGTCGACACTTTCGGGGCGTTGGCTTCGCTGACGCCGCTGGACAACAGTTTGTCGTACAAGGTGTTGTTATCGTGGGCGCTCACGTAGTTGACGAGCCGATTGGGATCGGTGCTGTTGCCATAGGAACCTTTAAGGCTCTTGGACAAAGTCGTGGCTACACTGCTTGAGGGATTGGTGGCTTGGATCCAACCGGCTTCCGAGGCTTCGAAGACGCCGCCGCGGACGGCGTTGCGGATTTGGTCGGAGAAACCGCCGATGCCGGTCATGTTGGTTTTGAAGAGGTTGGCGTGGGTGGCCAGGGTGGCCGTGCCGTAGACTGAGGTCGTAAGATTCCATGGTTCTCCGTAAATCACGAAGTCGGGATCGAAGTCGATGATGCTGTTGCGAACGGCGTTCATGGCTTCGGTGGTATGGAGACCCATCAAGTCGTAGCGGAAGCCGCCGAGTTTGTATTCTTCGGCCAAGAACGAGGCCGAATCGACCATGAATTTCTTGAACATGTAGCGTTCGCTGGCGGTGTCGTTGCCGCAGCCGGAACCGGAGGAGTAGGCCCCGTCGTTGCCGTAGCGGAAGTAATATCCGGGCACCAGGAGGTTGAAATTGGAGCTGTTGGCGTCGGAAACGTGGTTATAAACGACGTCCATGATGATCTTAATGCCGGCATCATCGTAAGCCTGGATCATTTCCTTGGCTTCTTGGATCCGGACGGCGCCGTCATAGGGATTGCTTGAATAGGATCCTTCGATCACGTTGTAATTCAACGGGTTGTAGCCCCAGTTGAAACTCGGGTCGATTTCGTTATTGGCATGATCGAACATCGGTAGGACGTGGACGGCGTTGACGCCGAGTTCCTTGATGTGGTCGAAACCGGTGGTCACCGTGGTGGCCCCTTCGGTATAGGTGGTGCCCGATTCCCACATGCCGGCGAATAAGCCGCGGTTGGCTTCGGTGCCGGTCCAGGTGTCGTCCATGGTCAAGTCGCGGACGTGGAGCTCATAGATGGAGGCGTCGACGTTGCTGACGTAGGTGTTGGCGTCATTGACTGCGTCCCAACCTTCGGGATCGGTCCGATCGAGGTCGATGACCATGCCGCGGACGCCATTGACGCCGGCGGCTTTGGCGTAGGGGTCGACCACTTCGTGGGTCCCGGCCGTGTTGGTAACGTAATAGGTGTAGTATTTGCCGTCGAGATCGCCGTTGACGGTATACGACCAGACGCCTTGGGCGCCTTTGCTCATCTCGTAGGCGGTGAAGGTGTCATTGCCTTGCGAACTGCTTAAGGCGACCGGAGTGCCGTTATTGTAAATGCGCAGGAACATCGCTGAGGAGGTCGGGGCCCACACTTTGAAAGTGGTGGCCGTCGGGGTGTACAAGGCGCCCAATTCCCCATCGTAGTTATAAGCGGTGCTGAATTCGTCGGCGCTGAAGAGCCGGTGCATCAAGACGTTGGCGACGCGCGGGAGCGTGTCGTTTTCAACGAATGACACCCGAATCCGGTACCGGGTCTCGAAGTTGATCGTCAAGGTCGAGGTATCGATCGTGAAGGTGGTTCTTCCGGCAATTTCCGAAGCCGGCCAAGTCAAGACGACATCGTCGCCGGCCAAGACTTCGACTTGGTAAGGCGCCGTCGTCGTGGTGACCGAAATTAGGTTCTTGTTCATGAAATAGGCGCCGCCGATGCCGTTGTAGACCGTACCTAACGTATCGGTGTAGACTTTGACGTCGGTGGTTTTCAAATAAGCGTGATATTCGTCGTATTCATTCGGTTCCCATTCATCGAGGTTGATGAAGCGGTCCGGACTCGGGTCTTTGGCCCAATCGTCGGTTCGGACGATGAAGCCGACCATGGTCGAGCCGACCCAATTGGACAGCGGGTAATGGGCATAGACGCCATAATCGGAAGTGCCGTTGAACTCATAGGCGGCTCCGTCATAGCCGAAGCCCCAGAGCCAGAGGTTCCAGCCCTCATAGTTGTTGTCGTTGCGATGATAGTGGATGACGACGGACGGTTCGTCAAGATGTTCGACCTCGATTTGGCCGGTATCGATCGAAGAGGCACTCGAGGATTCTTCACCCGACGAGCCGCAACCGACCAGGGCCAATAAGGCCGCCATCATTAAAGGTAAGTATTTTTTCATAGTTGCCAAGACGCCATAGGCGTATTCCTTTCTTGTTTATTCTAGCATATTGATCGATGTTTATCGGTTAAAAAAGGCCCCGCCTTGATGGCGGAGCCTGAGTTTCAACCGACGCGTTTGACCAAGATGACTTGGTAAGGATCGAGCAAAACCTCTCCAGAAATTCGGTCTCCCACTTCAAAGCGGCCCGAGGAATCGAACAAGACTTCGACTTGGTCGGTGCTGGTGCCCCAGACGATGCGGGATATTTTCGTCCCGGTGGTCACCGCCTCACGGGCGTTTGCGAAGACGTATAAAACCGAACTGGCGTTTTGATACCAGGCGGCGATGGTCGAGTAGGCGAGGTCGCCGTCCCAGAAACCCATGTTCTTGCTCGGATAGCCTTCGTATTGGCGGCCGATTTTCGAAGCGTCGGAAATCCGTAGTAACGGATTGTCACTTCGTAACTGAATCATCCGTTGGTAGGCATCGAATTGATCTTTGTAGGTGACTTTGTTTTCCCATTTGTAGGCGTTGACGCTATCGGGGGATCGATAGGAGTTGTGGCTGATCTTGGTGCCGTCGGGCGCCGTGTAGTAGGTTTCGGGCAGGTCGTCTTCGGCGGCGACCTTCGAGCGCATGATTTCTTCCCCGCCGTTGATGAAGGGGACCCCGGCACCAAAGGTGACGAGGGCATTGACGGCCACCGAAGCTTTGGGGGCATCAGCAGCGTCAACCGAATAAAGCAATTGGTCATACAAGGTCATGTTGTCGTGGCAGGAGGCGTAATTGATGGTCTTTTTCGGATCCCAATTGGCATAGTTATAGTAGTCCCCGCTCATGCCGGCCATCATGCCTTTGACGCGGTTGAGGTAACTGACGTCGGCCAGATTGTCGGCTTCGCCTTTTTGCATCCAGCCCCAGCGGTTGTCCCAGCTGTTTTCACCCCGGATGCCGTTGCGGCCTTGGTCGTTGAACCCGCCGATGCCATTTAAGGTGGAATAGACGCGGCCGGGGTTGTACCCGACGGCGCTCCAGGGTTCGCCGTAGATGACGATGTCGGGATCGATGGCGTCCATGGTCGTGCGGGCATGGTTCAAGGTCGTGGTGTCGATCAGATCCATCAAATCGAAACGGAAGCCTTTGATATGATATTCGGAGGCCCAAAATGCCATCGATTCGACGATGAATTTGGACATCATCTTGCGTTCGGTCTTGACTTCGTTTCCGACCCCGGCCCCATCGGAATAGGTGCCGTCTTGATTCAACCGGAAGTAATAACCGGGCACGATCATGTTGAAATTGCTGCCGGTGGCCGAGGCCACGTGGTTATAGACGACGTCCATGATGATGCGGATGCCGGCCTCGGCGTAGGCTTGGACCACTTGCTTGAACTCATTGACGCGCAGATGGCCTTGGCTCGGATTCGAGGAATACTGTCCCTCGAGGACGTTGTAGTTCAAAGGATTGTAGCCCCAGTTGTAGTTATCGGCTTTCTCGTTGTTGGATTGATCGTAGAACGGCATGATCTGCAAGGCGTTGACTCCCAGTTCCTTGAGGTGGTCGAATCCGGTCGTCACCGTGACTTCACCTTCGGTGTAGGTGGTCCCTTCCTCGATCAAGCCGAGGTACTTGCCCCGGTTGGCTTCGGTTCCGTTCCAGGAATCGTCGATGGTCAAATCGCGGACGTGCATCTCATAGATGGTCAAATCGGTCGGCGCGGCGATGTCGGCGAAGGCGATGTCATCCCAGCCTTCGGGATCGGTCCGGTCAAAATCTAGGATCATGCCGCGCGAGCCGTTGACCCCGGCCGATTTGGCGTAGGGATCGACGATTTCGTTGGTCCCTTCGCTATTGGTGACCATGTAGGTGTAATAGCGGCCGTGGAGATCGCCGGTGACCGTCGTATGGAAGATGCCGCCCGTTCCTTTGGTCATTGGATAAGTGCCGAGCATGGCGTCGGTCAATAGCGATCCCGAGATGATGCTCGGGGTCCCCATGACGTAGACTCGCAGGACCACGGCGCTGCTGGTCGGGGCCCAAAGTTTGAAGGTGGAAGCCGTGGGCGTATAGGTGACGCCCAAATCGTCCCCGTCATACGTGTAATCGGACAGGAATTTGGCGGTATCGAACAATCCGGTGGCCGAGACGCCCTTAAATTTGTAGCGGGTGTCGGTGGCTTGGAACAGAACTTTGACTTGGTAGAGAACGCTTAAGTCGGCATCGGCGTCGAGGGTGATGGTCTGGCCGCTCATGCCAGCGCCTCCGGTCTTAATCGGGGACCCATCAGCCAAGAGTTCATACGAATAGAAAGCGGCCGTCGTTTCGAAAGCGATCGTTTTCCAATCGGTGAAATAGGCTTTTAAAACCCGGTCGCCCAAAGCCTCGGCCTGAGTGGCGAATATGTCCCGTTCCATATGAATCAAATAGACGTGCATTTCGCCTTCTTCGGTGATGTAATCCTTGAAGGTTTCGAATTTGAAGTAGTTGTCAGGGGATTGACCGGCCCAGGTCGTCGACTTGCGCGTAATATAATTGAGTTTCGTGCGCGTGCTCCAGGTATCGGCTGGGTAGCGGGCTACGGCCCCGTATTCGTCGTTTGGTTGGTTGAAGAGGAACAAAGCGCCGTCACCGCCGTCTTCCCAAAGCCACAAAGCCCAGTCGGACAAGGTTAAGCCGTCGCCTCGAAAGTGGACGACCAAGGTTTCATATTCGATCGTTTCCCCGCCGTTAGGATCTTCGCTCGTCACTTCGGAACCGCTGGTTTCCGAGGTGTCGCCGCTGATCGACGTCGACGCCGATTCGCCATCGCTTGACCCGCAGGATGCCAAAGGGAATATCAGCATCAACATGACGAGGCCTAACGATTTGAATAACAATGATGGTGATTTCATAACGCTCTCCATATCTAATCTCATATTATAACTAATATACTGAAGGTTATTTACGAAAAAAATGGTCCTTAAGCCGTGATTGACTAAAAAAGGTGAAACCGCTAACATTTAATTATATTAAGCGAGGTACAAAAATATGAAAAAAGTGTTACGAGATACCTTATTCACAGCTGGGATGCTTTGCGGACTCATGACCGCGATTGTCTTAGGAGCTAAAAACACCACTTTCCACGAGTTAGAAGTCGATGCCACACCAACGGTACAAACCGATCGTCGTGTTTATGTCTTTCTAGAACAGGATTGGGGCGTTGGAGACATGTATATTCATTATTGGAATAATAGTGGCGACATAACAACTTGGGGATCATGTCCAAAAATGACTGAAGTGGTTACGGATTACTACCAAGGTCTGTTTTATCACGACCTTCCAGTGGATGCTACTGGTTTTTTAGTTAAAACTGTCACTGGTGCGCCAACAAAAACATCAGATAAATCTGATGATGTCCTAATATCGTCTCTTCTTGATTCTGGTAATTATAAAGCAGCAAAAGTGAAAAGTTGGGTTGCTGACGCAACATTAAGAGTAGTTCAAATAGACGACACGCTTCCTGCAAACAGCGGTCAAGTTGCCGCAGTATTGAATCACATTGATTCTTGTTCCAATAGCTACGCCGGGGGTTTTAATGCATGGCCCCAATTGAGCGATCTTTTCATTACACCAAGTTCTTTAACACTTTCGACAGTCGTGATTGATAATTATGGCCCAGACACGACAATAGGTGATAAATGCGATTATCTTGAAACGCGTTATACAATCGATCAAGCAAGTTGATTCATGAGTCATATCAATGAAAGATACCGTAAGGTATCTTTTTTTATGGAAGAACGCAAAGATGTTGAACTGATTTCCTTTTTTATTATCGAAATACCTTCATTAATGATGACTAATAACGACAAAGACGAATCCACTATGATGCAGATAAAAGTGGTATCCTTCCTAACGAAAAAGTTTAATTTGCCGAACATTAATATGTCTAGAATTTTTGTTGAAGACGAGTGTTGTCTTTTTTTTTCAAATCAATCCCTGACCCTTTAATGGATCATGTTAATTGATTAAAAAAAGCCATGATTTTTATCATGGCTAGGAACGCAACAAATCGTATGATGGTTTTTATAGTTCAATCGAAACTGAAATAATCATCAATCTCAACAAGAACTAACGTACCAATCCATATGTTGTTGAGTGGTATTTGGGTATGCGGTGTCGATATCAAAAAGATTGTAATTCTGGCTCTTCCAAGAGGAGCCATTAATCCATTCGGTTTGGTTCTGGTTCGAATCTCTGTTATAGACAAAGAAACGGAACCCGCCATCAGTGCTAAATAAAGTAACCACGTTCTCGGGTATCGTGACTTTATAGTATATTTTGGAATTATCAGAGACGGGAACGCGCGTCATCTTAATTTGCTGATCCAACGTGGTTGATGTCCAATAATGCAAATAAGTATCATCAGTATCCCACCAACCTAATTGGGAGACTATGTAAGTTTTGTCTAAATAAACAGTTGTGGCTCCGGAAAAGGCTGCATCGAGTTCATAATCGCTTCTTTGATTGATTCCGGCAGATATGGCGATTCCGCCAACCATTAACAATGATGCGGCCACCGTGGTGATTTTTTTGAATAGAAATGTCATTGTGATACCTCCAAATAGAAACACCGATCTATTAATACC
>CAZBUP010000015.1:0-29815 GCA_964495145.1 uncultured Staphylococcaceae bacterium
TATCAAGAGGATGAAGGCGTCGTAATCCGGCAAGGGGATCTCGCCGATGGGCAGGCGGTCCCGGTCTTCGAACGCCCGCTTCATAAAGTTGATGATTCGTTCGTCGGTGAAGGAATTCCGCGTCTCGTCGAGGAAACCTTGCATCAAGAGCTTGGACACGTCTTCGAAATCGACGATCGGGAGCGGTTCCCCCTCTTCGCGGTAGCGGCGCACGATCGGCAGGGTAACCGAGTCGGGATTGAGGTAGCCACTTTCGAATAAGCTGATGCTGCTTTGCATCTGCGATAGGATGTTCGATAATCCTTCGCCGGTCAAAGCCGCTTCGCCATAGTGTTTGAAGATCGTCTCCAAATGGCCTTTGATGGTCTTGTCGGTATTGTTCAAATATAAAATCTTGGTGGCCGAAGCCTTGGTGTATTCGCTATGCTTAAGATCGATTTCGTCAACCATGTGGTTCAATTGCTCGTACATGTCGGAAATGTAGTTGATTTTTTCGATCACGTCTTGTTCGGCTTCGCGTTTGTCCTTGTGACGGGCGTAAATAAGCGATTGGGCAACCAATTGCTGCCGGATGTCAATGTCACGGATCCATTTTTGGAGGATATTGACGATATGGCGCTTGAACTTGGCGATGGAATCAAATGTCTTAAGTGGGTGATAAAGCCGATCGGAAATCCGCGTCTTGTAATCGTCGAAATAATCAGACAGGACCCGGTTGGTCGAGAAAACTTGACCCAACCGATGTTGGAAGATGCGAATCGAGTGGCCTAAAGTCACAAGTTCGGTTCGTAACTTTCTCGTGTTTTCGTAAACGCGCAGCAGGGTCGCGTACATAAATTCATCGCGCTCTTCGTCTTCGAGTTTCAGTTCGCTATAAGTGCTGTGGACTAGACTGGTGTATTGACTTTCCGAATCGGAAACAATCTCGTGAATCAAGGTCAAAAACTGAATCGAATAGGCCGGAAGGGCGATTTGTTCCTCAAATGTTTCCGGATCAATTTCCACGTCGATCCAGCCGGTTTCTTCCAAGCGGCGGCAAATGAAAGCCGCCTTGTTCGGGAGCGAGGCGTTGATATAGGAGCCAACGTCGTCTTCTTCCCCTTCGAAATCGAAGCGCAAGACGAGTTCCGAGGCGTTGTCGCGCAAGGTCCGGATGAAATCGTCCTTGCGAATCGTCATCTCGTCGGTTTGCAGGCTTTGGTACAGCACGTCCAGGGCGAGGGCGTAGATGTCTTTGTTCTTGCTGGCCAAAATGGAAAAAAAGTTTTCTGGCACACTGGAAAACAAATTCATGTCCACGCCTCCTTCAATGCAATATTAATAATTTTATCATATAAATTTATTTATATGCAGGAATTTTTCGATATTTATGGCAGCAGGCCGCTGTGGTATAATTTTTAACATGAAATTGAAAATCCCCGCCTGGCGCATCATTCGACTGTATCTGATCATGGGTTTGATCCTCGGTTTCTTCTTTTACCTCATCCCGGGCTGGGCTTTCCCGCCAACAGCGACCCACTACTTCGTGATGGGAGTATGGTTCGTGACCACGGTGGCTTATGCCACCGCCGGCGTCTTTACGAATTACTATATCCTCGATAAGGACGGCATCATCCAACATCGGTTCACCAAAGATTACATGTTCCGGTTCGATGACGTCATCTACATCGACCACCGGCATACGGTTCGCCACAAGACCTTGCGCTTCGTGACCCGCTATGGCGATCTGCGCTACCTTTTGCTCGATCGCGACGCTCAAATCTACGAAGCCATGAAGAAACGCTGCAAGACCTTGCCTGACGACGAGTTCAAGAAGCTGTTCCCGCGCATCAAAATTAAATAAAAAGCGTTGCACTAAATCCACGTAAATGATAATATCTATTAGCATGAAAAAGAGGTGATGACGAATGTCTCGTACATGTCCCGTAAGCGGAAAAGGTCCCACTAGCGGCAATACCCGTTCCCACAGTCTCCAAGCGACGCGCCGGAAATGGAACGTCAACCTGCAACCCTACAAGATGATGGTGGACGGAAAAATGGTGACCGTGCGCATGTCAACGCGCGCTCATCGTAGCCTTAGCAAGACCAGCAAATAAGTTGCCTCGGCAACTTTTTTTGTTTATAAAACCACCGCAAGTGCGGTGACGAACATCAAAACCAGAAGATTGGCTAAGGAGAGCCATTCAGACAAGGGTAGAATAAACACGCGGGGCCGGACGTAACTGACGGCAGCCCCGTTTTTTTGTGCTTCCAAATCGCCCCAAGATTTCAGTTTCGGATTGACCATCACCAGCAGCTGAACCATGGCCAAAGCCGGGGCGGCATAACGAAGCAGATCGTGGAAAACGCCGTCGAACGGGGTCGTGAAGGCATAATAGGCCACCAAGAGGTTGGTCAACAAGACGAACATCATGAATAACGAGGCCACCAGGACATGTCTTTCAACCACGGTCGTCTTGACATAAAAGAGCAATATGAGCGTCACCATCGACAATATGACCGCGGCCATGATCAAATAGGTCAATACTATGCTCACGGCGAAAAAGGCCCCGTAGAAAAAAGCGATGACCGCCACCGCGAATAAGGCGAGGGGCATCTGCAGCAAACGCCGCTCGGATGGATTCAAGGCCAACATCGCCTCAAACGGGAACCGGTTCAAAGGCGAAAAACCGAGGCCGGTGTTCTTGCGGTAATACATGAATATGAAAGCCAGCAAGCCGACTAAAAAAACCAGGGTGCCGCTCAGTCCGATGATGATGACGGCGGGGTTCATCGTTGCCCGAGGAGCGCTTCGAAACGTTGTTTCAAATCGTCATGGCCGAATAGATACGATCCGGCCACCAAGATGTCGGCGCCGGCTTCGAGGCAGCGCGGGCCGGTAGTCGCGTTGATGCCGCCGTCGACCTCGATCAAGGTCCGATAGCCGTTTCGATCGATGATGTCTCGTAAATAGGCGATGCGATTCAACGCCTTTTCATCGAAGGATTGGCCGCCAAAACCCGGTTCCACGCTCATGACTAACACCAGGTGCAGGTCTTTCAAGAAGGGGCCGAGGACTTCAATCGGGGTGCCCGGACGGAGGCTGAGGCCCGGCTTTCCGCCCATGGCGACGATCGAGGCAATCACCGATTCGATTTCACGGCGGTCGGAACAAGCCTCGTAATGGAAGGTGACGATGTGGGCCCCGGCTTTGACGAAGCGGGCCGCATAGCGCAGCGGGTCGCTGATCATGATGTGGACGTCGTTGACGAGATGATGGCCTTTGGCAATCGATGCGAGCACCGGGAGGCCAAACGAAATATTGTCGACGAAATGGCCGTCCATGACGTCAAAATGAAGATAGGTGGCACCAGCTTCGCTGATGCGGGCAATTTCCTGGCCGAGATTCATGAAGTCGGCCGAAAGGATCGAAGGGGCAATGATCGGGGTCCGCATTAGAAATGGTCCTTTCGAAACGGGAGCGTCTCGAGCAACTCGAGATAAGCCGCATACGTTTCCTTTGGTATTTTACCATCTTTGACGCGCTTTGTAATCTCGCAGCCGCTTTCGTTTTGATGGAGGCAATTGGGAAAACGGCACCGTAACGACGCGTCGGCGAAACCGGGGAAGCATTGGGCCAGTTCCTTCTTGCCGAAGTCAAGTTCCAATGACGAAAACCCGGGCGTGTCGGCAATGTAACCCTCGTCAAACGGGAACAAGGTCACGGCTTTGGTTTCGTGCCGGCCGCGGCCCAGGGCTTTGGAATAGGAACCGATCGTCTGTTGGTAATCGGGGCATAAGTGGTTGATCAATGAAGATTTCCCGACGCCGCTTTGACCGGCAAAAGCCGAAATTTTCCCAGGCAGGTAATCGCTGATGGCGGCGACTCCTTCTTGGCTATATTTCGAAAAATAGAAAACCGGGATGTCAAGATGGGCCAGCTGACGTTGGGCCGACTCCGGTAAGTCCCCCGATAGTTTATCGATTTTGGAAATAACGAGCGCCGGGGTCACTTCGTTATGGTAAGCATAGCTTAAATACCGATACACGAGCGGCCACGAGAAGGCCGGCTCAGCCACCGACATCACGATCAAGAGTTGGTCAAGGTTAGCAATCCGCGGTCGATCCAGCAACCGGGTGTGGGGTTTAACGGCGGTGATTTGAAGCGAATTGGCGTTGAAATCGACATAATCGCCCGGCCAGCCCGAATACGACCGACGCATCGATTTCGGCATTTGGCATTTATAGGTCCGTTTGGCAACGGCGACTAGGTATTGGTTGAACGATTTGGCGACGATGATTCCGTCCATTACTCATCCATTTTGAAACCGAAAAAGCGAGCCAGGAACGATTGTCGTGGTTTCAGCAGTTTCGGGTTGTCGAGCACGGCCTTTAAGTCCTTTTGCATCTCGGTGACCGAACGGTAGCGATCGATTGGGTTCTTGCGGCAGGCTTTCATGATGATCTTGTCGAGTTCTTTCGGAACGGTCGGCAGGACTTTGCGCGGATTCGGGAACCGTTCCTTGATATGCATCATGGCGACGGCGATCGGGTTAGCCCCATCATAGGGGACTTTTCCGGTGATCAATTCGAAAAAGGTGATGCCAATCGAATAGATGTCGCTCTGGAAGGTCGGGGTTTTGCCTTGGGACACTTCCGGCGCCATGTAATGGACCGAGCCGACGATGACTTCGCTTTTGGTGACGCGCCGGGAATTTTCAAAATAGGCGATGCCGAAATCGCCGAGTTTGACGGTGCCGTCGGGAGTCAAATAGACGTTATTGGGCTTAATGTCGCGATGCACGACAAGATGCGCGTGGGCGAAAGCGACGGCCTCGCACAGTTGATACATCAAATCGGCGGCTTCGCGGAAACTGAATTTGCCGCGGATGTCGAGCTCGTCTTTCAAGGATTTGCCCTTGACGAGTTCCGACGCCATGTAAGGGCGACCTTCGTGGGTGCCGACGTTGATGACCCGGACGATATTGGAATGGTTTAAACTGGCGCATGCCCGGGCTTCGCGTTCGAAACGGGCCAGCGTCAATTCGTTTTTCAAGACTTCGTCTTTGATGACTTTAACCGCGAGCATCTTGCGGGTGATGATGTCTTCCGCTTGGTAGACGGTGGAAAATCCGCCTTCTCCGAGCACGCCGATGACGCGGTAGCGTTCATCGATCAGTTCGTTGTCGCGCATCAACGATCCGGCTCCCAGACGGTCAAGGCGATGTTGTCGGTTCCGCCGTTACTATTGGCGATGCGCACCAAGGCTTCGCATTTTTGCGCGGCGCTGTCGCTGGAAGCGAGCACCGTCAATAGTTCGATGTCGCTGATGTTGTTATACAAGCCATCGGAACAAACCATGATCCGTTCCTGTTTGTAATCGCGGATTTGCAAATCGAATGAAATGGTCGGATTCAATCCCAAGGCGTTCAGCAAAACATGCTTTTGGGGATGGGTTTTCATTTCTTCTTTGGTGATCTTGCCGCTTCGGAACAAGAAATCGACGTAGGTCTGGTCTTCGGTCACTTGTTCCAAGCCGTTTTTCCCGACGAGATAGGCGCGGCTGTCGCCGATGTTGGCGATGGCCATTTGATTATCGACCAAGAGGACCACGGTCAAGGTGGTGCCCATTTCTTTGGCGCGGGGATTGCGGAGGGCTTCTTCATAAATAAGCCGGTTGGCTTGCTTGATATGATAGGTCAACCAAAGCCGGGCCGTTCCCATGGTGAAGAACGAATTCTTGGCTTCGAAGGAATCTTTGAGGTAATCGCTGGCGATGCGGGCGGCCAGATCGCCGTGGGCTTGCCCACCCATGCCGTCGCAAACGAGCAAAAGCACGTCGCCGCCGCGATTGGACAAGGCCAAGGCGACGTCTTCGTTGGTTTCTCGGACTTTGCCGATATCCGATTTAAAGGCGAAACTACCGCGTTTTTTCATGATGTTTGGCTCGTAACTGTCCGCAGGCGGCGTCGATGTCGGCGCCGAATTCCTTGCGAATGGTGGCGGTCACTCCTTTGCGGGTCAAATAGTCAAGGAAAGCCTTGACCCGGTGATCGGGACTGCGCCGATAACCGTTTTCCATTACTTCATTATAAGGAATCAGGTTCACATATGCCAAGATTCCTTTGATTAATCGCACTAATTGCTCGGCCTGTTCCAGGCCATCGTTCAATCCGTCGATGAGAATGTACTCGAAGGTAACCCTTCGTCCGGCCGTCTCCACGTAATAGCGAATGGCCGGAATCAACTCGGAAAGCGGGTAGGCCCCGTTGACCTTCATGAGTTGGGTCCGGAGTTCGTCATTGGGGGCGTGCAGGCTGATGGCCAAGTTGATTTGAAGCCCTTCTTGGGCATATTGGCGAATCCGATCCGGGATGCCGCAGGTGGACACCGTGAGATGACGAGCCCCGATGGCCAAGGCTTTGGGATGGTTGCACAGGCGGATGAAATCCATGACGTTATCGTAATTGTCGAATGGTTCCCCGGTTCCCATGATGACCACGTGGGTGACCCGTAGTCCCTGCCCTTCGTCGATCAAAAGCCGATTGACGGTCAACACTTGGCCGAGCAGTTCGCTGGGCGTCAGGTTGCGTTGCCGCTTCAACAGGCCGGAAGCGCAAAAAGAACAGCCCATGTTGCACCCGACTTGGGAACTGACACAAACGACTTGCCCATAGTTGTAGCGCATTAAGACGGTTTCAATCAGCAAACCATCAGCCAGTTTCAAGAGGAGTTTGACGGTCCCGTCGCTACTGTCTTGGCGCACGTGGATGGTCGGAAGGCCAAACGAAAACATCGTTTGCAATTGCTCCCGGAAGGTTTTGGAAATATCGCTCATGGCCTCGATGTCGGTGACGCCGCGGCCATAAACCCAATCGAAAAGCTGTTGGGCCCGATAAGGCTTCTGTCCCAAAGCGACCATCTGGGTGGCCAGCCGTTCATATGTCAAATCGAAAAAATTGGTCATTTATCGGTGATTTTCTTGCGCATGATGGCCATGTACAGGGCCGTGTTCAATTCGTCGAAGGGGAAATATTGCTTTTCATAGACCAAGTTAAAATCTTGATGTTCTTCCAAAAAGGAAGCAATCAGGTATTGGCCTTCCTTCTTGTTCAGGGTGTTGACCCCATAGGCGAAGAGGCCGCCTTCGGCCACGAACTGCGAGGCTTCCAAGATGGTTTCCTTCTGCTCGGCGATCAATCCGTCGATTTGGTCTTGTTCGAAATGGATGAAGAAATCCGGGAGCGATCGAATCAAGTCGAACTTGGAGCAGTTGCTGACCACGATGACGAAATCCTGCGGGTGGCTCACATGCGTGATCAGGAGTTTCGGGGTGCTTTCATAAACCAGGATGTTGGTCAATCCGAAATTAGCGATGGCTTTTTGAATGTCAAGTTTCCGGGCGATGGAATTGGTGGCCACTTGGACTTTGTTCTTGTTGTTGGTGGCGATGGGGATTTCCAAATAAAGGGCATTGGGGCGCGTCTCCACGATCAAGACGTCGCCGAACATGGTCGAGAAATCGAACTTGTTCAAGATGTCGGTGACCGCCAAGCGTTGCTGGAACAAATGGTTTTCGGCGAAAGCCGGGCGATGTTTGAGCGGTTCTTTGCCTTGATAGATGACCGTATGCGGAATCGGGCCGGTCGTAAAGTGGGAGTCGGCTTCGACAATCGATTCGACCGTGGCCTTGAAATCGTTGACGCGGCAAGCTTGGAGCACGGCTTGGTTGTTGGCCTTGAGGATCTTGAAGGTATTGGGGACCCCAAAGTGTTTCTGCCACATGTTGACGAGCCATAGCGGGGTGTTGAATTTCAAAGACAGGTATTCAACGGCCTTCGTGGGGATTTCCTCGCCGATCAATTGATTGCCCGGCTGCGTCTGCAAGAGGAAATGGTCGATTTCCGGTTCCGCCAGGTTCAATCCGAGCAGGTGATGCTTCATGTAGGTGATCGATTCCTCATAGGGAATGCGCTTAATGAAAATGACGTTGCCGAGAACGACTTGGAGCAACAGCTGATCGGCACTCGTTAGGTTGGGAAACCGCTTGGCGACGGCATATTGGAGCAACAGGTGATGATGGAGTTCGCAGCTCGTCAAGGAACGAACCAAACTTTGAATCGAGAATTCGACCGCGCTGCGGCTGAAAACGGTCCGCACCGCCGCGGAAAACGATTGTTTGCCTTCGATGATTTCCACTAGGATGTCGCGTGAATGTTCAAATGCTTTCATAAGGGGCCTCGTGTCCCACTTTCAGTATCGTGTTTTTAGTTATCGGGTAGTCAACAATGGGCGACTTGGCTATTTTTTCTTGGGTTGGGCAGGGCCGGCTTGTTGGGCGAAGACGTCGCCTTGATATACTTCGGCCGCTTCTTCATCGGGTGGTTCCGTCAGTTGGACTTGGTTTGATTCGGTGATGAACTTCGGATAATCCTGATCGTAGTCCTGATACCGGTCGCCCGGTTCGTAATAATAGAATTCGACCGCCGCGTGGATGACTTGGGTTTTCAAATATTTGAGCAAATAAGCCGCCACGGCGTTTTGTTTGGCTTTGAATTGGATCGGGGCATGGACGTGGGCGATGGTATGCCAAGAAGTCTGGTCTACCCCGTCGTGGAGCAGGAAACTTTCAGGCGCGTAGACGAATAGCTCTTCGTTTTCCAAGGCGAGCAGTTTCACCAGTTGGCCATGGATGGCTTTGCTGACGTGTTGGCTGATGTAGGGGTCAAGTCCCAGTAATGAGATGGTAATCATAAGTGTCCTCGGGTTAGGCGTCTATTATGACATAAAATACTTTAAATGTCATAAGGATCGATATTGACGTAAAGGCGCGTCATCGTTTTGGGCCCCATCAATTCGAGGAGGGTCTTCAAGGTCGGGGCGATGACTTCGAACCGCTTGTATTTTACCAAAATTATCCGTCGATGAACACCGCCTAGGAAGCCGATGTAAGGGGCACTCGGCCCGATGATTTCGATCTCTTCGGCCAGTTTACCGGTCAAATGGTTGACTAACGTTTCGGCCACTTGCACGACGAGGTCTTCGTTTTTTCCGGTCACCAATAGGGATAGCACATAGCAATAGGGCGGATAGTTGGCCAATTTGCGATGCTGCATTTCCACTTTGAAGAATTGCTCGTAATCCTGCTTGGCCCCCAGAACCACCGCATAGTGACTCGGGGCATAGGTCTGGATAATGGCTCGGCCCGGGATGTGGCCACGGCCTGAACGGCCGACGGCTTGGGCAATCAACTGGAAGGTCCGCTCGGCCGAGCGAAAACTCGGGAGCGTCAAACCAATGTCGGCCAAGACCAAGCCCACCAAGGTGACGTTTGGAAAATCATGGCCTTTGGCTACCATTTGGGTGCCAATCAAGACATCGGCTTCATGGCGGGCGAATCGCTCCAAGGTCTTGGCGATGGTTTGTCGGACTTTGCTCGAATCCGAGTCCAGCTTTAATAAACGGACCGCGGGGAAAAGCCTCTGCGTCTCTTCGACGATGCGCTCGGTCCCGAACCCCTGTTTCATGAACGAGGCCGCGCCGCAAGCTGGGCACGTGGTCGGAAAGCTCTCCAGGTAACCGCAATGATGGCATTTGAGCATGTGGTCTTTTTGATGATAAGTCAAGGCAATCTGGCAGGTCGGGCATTTGAAAACGTGTTGGCAGCTTCGGCAAGTGAGCGTCGGGGCATAGCCCCGTCGATTAATCAAGAGCACGACCTGCTGGTTATTTCGTAAAGTGGCGGCCATGGCTTGACGCAGTTCGACCGAGAACAAAGAAGATTCGCGATCGACGTGGCGCGGATCGAGCATGTCCACTACTTCGGTTTCGGGCAACGCCAAGTCATTGATGCGTTGCGGTAAACGCAGGTGGTGGTAGACTCCCTTAAAAGCCCGAGCCCGCGATTCGAGCGATGGCGTAGCCGAGCCCAGGATGACCTTAGCCTGATGATAGGCGCCCCGACGGATGGCGACGTCCCGGGCATGGTAAAACGGCAAGGTGTCCTGCTTATAGGTTTCGACGTGTTCTTCGTCGAGAACGATTAAACCGATATTTGCTAGTGGCGCGAAGACGGCGCTGCGTGCCCCGACCACGATTTGGGCTTCGCCTCGGGCGATGCGACGATATTCGTCATATTTTTCGGCCGGGGTCAATTCCGAATGCAAAATGGCGACCTGGCCGGCAAATCGCGATAAGAAATACGCCACCATCATCGGGGTCAAAGCAATCTCGGGTACGATCATCAGGACGGTTTTTCCTTGTGATAAGGCCCGTTCCGATAAGGCTAAATATACTTCGGTTTTGCCACTTCCGGTAACGCCTTGAAGCAAATAAACCGCCTCGGAAGAGGCAATCGTTTCGGCTACGACCCGTTCCTGGTCTTGGCTCAACTGGGGGGCCGATTTGCGTTCGGGTTCCGGCAACACGAGACGAGTTCGCTCTTGTTGATAGACGACGACCCGCTTCTTGGCGATCAATTGTTTCAAGATGGACGGCGAACGGCAATCGCGCTTGGAGAAAATCGGCTCATTGGAGATCAGCCGCAACCACTCAATTTGCTTCAGTGTCAAATCGGTTTCATCGGTGTTCACGACCCGAACAAAATCGTCGTAAGCGATTTTCGGTCCTTTTAATGCCGATTTCTTGGGTTTCAGGCTTTGGGGTAGCATCGCTTGCAGCACGCTGATGCGAGGCCAGAGATTGTCTTCGGCCAAACTTAATGCCAGTTCCATCAATTCATCGTTCAGGAGCGGTTCTTGGTCGATGATTGAAAGAATCGGAAGGATCTTCATCGAAGTACCGGTCGGCACGGCGAATACCTCATGGGCATCGAGTACGTAGCCGATCAAAGTTTGATGGTTGAAAGTGACCAAGACGCGAAAGCCGCGCCGATGGCCGAGAAAACCATCATACGAATATGAAAAAGGCCGATCGAGCTGCAGCGAGGCATGTTCGATCAAGACGTCTAGAAGCCACATATTAGCGTTTGCCGGCGTCAATTAAATGGCGAATCCGGTTACGAATGATTTTTTGAATTTCCCGGGCGGCGCGTTTGACCGAATCGTTTAAGACCACGAAATCATAATGCTCTTGGTTGGTCATTTCGCGGCGGGCTTTTTCAAGTCGTTGCTGGATGATGTTTTCCGGTTCCGTCGAGCGGCGGGTGATGCGTTCTTTTAAGGCTTCGAACGAGGGCGGCACGAGGAAAATCGACAAGACGTCCTCGCCATGCAATTTGCTCATGACTTGCTTGGCGCCTTCGACTTCGATCTCCAGGATGACGTTCATGCCTTCGTTGCGTAATTTTTCGACGTAGGTGCTTGGGGTCCCGTACCGATTGCCGACGAACTCGGCCCATTCCAGGAACTCGTTATCGGCCAAGGCGTGGTTGAATTCTTCCTGGGTGACGAAAAAGTAATCAAAACCTTCGCGTTCGTGGGGGCGTCGGGGCCGTGTGGTCATGCTGACCGAATACACGAGGCGCAAAGACCGATCGGTCATCACTTGGCGGCGAACCGTGCCTTTGCCAACGCCGCTCGGTCCGCTGATGATGATTAATAATCCTTTTTGCAATTGTTTTCGCTTAAACATATTGATAGTTTATTATATTAGATTTCTTAAGGTTAAATCAATGAAAAACCGGCTATGATATACTTTAGAATATGACGGAGACGACCACATCCTTTCAAGAATCCATGGCTGAATTGGCGGACGCCCTCGTCGGCAAGCACATCACCGACATTCGGAACCTGACCGACCGCGATTACCTATTCATCTTTTCGGAAACCAAGGAAAAGATGCTGGCCGTTTCGCTTCGAAACGAAAGTCCCCTGGCCACTTTGATTGATGCGCCGCCCTTTTGGAGCGAACTGGCTAAGGTCCGCCACGAAGTATTGAAACACCATTTGTTCAAAATGAAAATCGACACCTGCGCCAGCCTCGACCCGCATGAAGTCCTCGTGTTCGACGGCCATAAGAAGGGTCCCGATTTCCAACTAGTCCATTATCGGCTCATCTTGGAACTGATCAAAGGCCATCCTAATTTGATATTGACCCAGAACGAAACGATCATCTATGCCCACAAGACCTTTGGTCTCGATCAAGTCCGTCCCTTGGTGATCAAGGGGGCTTATACGGCGCCGGTCCGAGGGGGCGCGCTTGCCAAGCCGCGGCGCTTTGACGTGGAGATTGCCCGCTTCCGAGACACCATCAATCAAACGATATTGGACGAGCAAGCCAAGCCGTGGCTCAAAATCGCCAAGCGCCGCCACGGGCAGCTCGAACGAAAAATCGCCGCGCTCGAACAAGACAAAGCCGCTTGGCTTCTTCAGCTGGACGCCCGCCACCACGCCGACCTGCTATTGACCTATGCCTCGAAAGACGACCATGCCGAATCGATTACCATCGACGGCATCACCATCAAACTGGACCTGGCCTATCCCATCAAGGACAATGCCCGGCGTTTGTATAAAACCTATCGGAAAGCGAAACAAGCCATGGAGCCACTCCAAGAACAACTCGACTTGGCCCGGCATGAATGGCAAGACTTGACAGTTTTGCTTCAGAAACCTAACCCAACGACCAATTACGAACTCGAGGCGATCATCGAAACGCTTCGGGCTTGGAAACTGCTTCCGGTGGCCAAAGAAATGACGCTTCCCGGCGAGACCACAGCCCGATTCCCTTACGAATTAATTTTTCAAGGAACCCGTTATCTATTTGGTCGCAACGCTTTGCAAAACGATTATCTGACTTTCAAATTCGCTCGGCCGACCGATTGGTTTTTTCACATTAAGGACACCCCCGGCGCCCATGTCATCGTCCAAGACAGCCAGCCGACATCAAAGCTCATCAACACCGCCGCCACCCTGGCCATTCTTTTATCGAAACGAGCCGATGGGGAAGTCGCCTACGCCCAAGTGCAAACTTTACGCAAAGGCAAGAAACCCGGCCAAGTGCTCATGAAACGAAGCCAATCATTGCGAATCGGACACGTCGATGACGAGATTGCCAAGGCGCTAGCCTCGGCTAAACGAACTCAAAGGTAATCCGGGCCTTTTAAAACTTCGGTGCGCGCCAGGTTTTCATATCCCTTTTGACGCAGGATTTCATAGACGACCACGGCCACGCTGTTCGACAAGTTCAAACTGCGGGCCGATGGCACCATGGGTAGGCGCAGTGTTTTCTTAAGGTTTTCACGCAATATGTCCAGCGGAATCCCGCTGGATTCGGAGCCGAACATGACATATATCGGCGATTCATCGCGAAAATCGACCTCGCTGTAGACGGATTGCCCGTACCGGGAAATCATCCAAATGTCCGGATGGTGGCTTTGTTGTTGAAACGATGCATAATCGTCATATACCTGAACATCCAGCATAGTGCCGTAGTCCATGGCCGCTCGGGCTACTTCCTTGCCGAATAATGAAAAGGAAAATGGGCCGACGATATGCAGCTTGGCGCCGATGGCGGCGCAGGTCCGCATGACGTTGCCGGTGTTCGAGGCCAGTTCTGGGCGATACAAAATGACGTGCAGCATGGTTCCTCCGAATCAAGGTGGCTAATATGCTAAGATTATAATATGAAACAAGCCAAAGCGCTTTACAATCAGATCACCGGACTGGAAGCCAAGACCATCGTACCGATTCACGGCGGACTCAACAGCGTCAACTATTTGATTAACGGCGAGTTCGTGCTCCGACACAAGAATCCAAGCGTCGATACCCGCTATGATCCCCGAAACGAATATTTAGCGGAACGCCTCGTGGCGCCGACGGGGCTAGCCCCGCACTTGCTGCACTTCGATCAAATGTCCGGTGACAAACTCACCGCTTATATCGCGCAAAGCGCGTTTTTGTCGCGGCCGCCTGCCATCGCCGAAGTCAAACTCGTGGCCGCCGCCCTGAGAACCCTCCATGGTTTGAAAGCCGAGAGGATAACCCCTTTCGACCCACTGGCCCGCTATCAGATATACAAAGAGGCATCCCGGATCGACACTCCGTTCCATAACGAAGCGAAAATCATCGAATACATCGGCGATCGCTTGGCTCACGACCCGCTCGTGTTCGCCCACAACGATCTGGTTCGCGGCAACATCCTTTTTAAGGACGGCCGCGTCTTCATCATCGATTACGAATATGCCGGATTGAACCATCCCTTGTTCGATTTGGCTTCCTTCATTACCGAGAACAACCTCACCGATCCGACCTTGATCACCGCCTTCCTGACGGCTTACTATCAAGAAAAAAACATCCCCTGGCGCGACTTTGAAGTTTTTTGTCGCTTTCTGGACTACCTGTGGTATTACTGGGCCCAGGGCATGTTTGTGACGACCGGACAATCGATTTTCAAGACGATCGCGCGGCTCAAATGGTCGCGGATCCGCAAATATTAACTTTCGAATTGCTCTTCGTAGCTTTTGATTGAAGCCGAGATGACGGCCAAGGCTTCTTCTTTGCCTTCGACTTGCGAGACGAAGGTGTCTTTTCCTTCAAGCATTTTATAAACTTGGAAAAAATGCCGCATTTCCTGGAAGATGTGATCGGGCAAATCCTTCATGTCCCGATAGGCGCTGTAAACCGGGTCATGCTTGGTGATGGCGATGATTTTCTCGTCAATCATGCCGCCGTCGATCATCTTGAAGACGCCGATCGGATAGCATTCGACAATGGCGAGCGGCTGGATCGGTTCCGAACACAAAACCAGCACGTCGAGGGGATCAAGGTCCCCGGCGTAAGTCCGAGGAATGAAACCATAATTTTGCGGATAGTGGGTCGAGGTGAACAGAATCCGGTCCAAGATGATGGTCCCGGTTTCCTTGTCAAGTTCGTATTTGGTTTTGCTGCCCTTGGAGATCTCAATACAAGCCAAAAAGTTCTCCGGGGTGATGCGTTTGCGGTTGACGTCATGCCATAAGTTCATCGGTGCGGTACTCCCGGAAATATTATAACAGCAAGCCTCTCATTCGCACTTACAAAAAATGATATAATTCAATGCATGAAGAATGAAAAGCGCCTCTGGGCGTCACTTCTGGCCTTGATTCCCGCCTTACTCATCGCCTCAAGTTGCCAGGCCAACCAGCTCCCCATGATCGGTATGAACGCCGCCTTACCGGCAGTGGCTCATGATTTTGAGCAAGCCAAGGCCGAAGACTACACGATTGAAGTCTCCAGTTCCGAGATCATCACCCTGATCGAATCGCGAGCCTCTTTCCTCGTCTATATCGGAAATGATTATTGCACTTCCTGCGCCGCTTTCCAGCCGGCCTTCTTCGAATACATCTTCGAAACGGGGATGCTCGTTTACCATTACGATAATGTCGCCAACGGTTCTGATTATGACCTTTTAACCAGTGCCTATCCCGACTATTTCATCGACAATCCAGCGACCCCATCGCTCTTATTTTTCAAAGAAGGGGAAATGCGGACCCGCCAAAACGGAACCACCCGCATGTTCGACATCAACACGCTGCGGCCGATCATGGAAAGTTATGCCCAAGTGATTGATTTGCCGGTCATCCATGATTCAGCCGCGTTTGCCAATGAGATGGCTGACGGGGTGTATTTCGTCTATGATCGCCAGAAAGCGGCCATCGTCGATTTCTATATCGACCATCTATTGGGCTTGATCGTCGACGATGACTATCGGCTCAGGCAGTTGGAAGTCAGCCTCGACGCTGAATTGGCGACCGCGGTAGTCGCTTGGCTGGGAGACGAGGATGGCAATGCCACTTTCTATCGTCAAGTCAACGAAGAAATCACGGCGTCGATTAGCCTTCAAGACGATGGCGTGGAAGCCACGCTGGCCTGGCTCAGCGATAATATTCAATAAACGTCATGTAACCGCTTGCATTGAGGCGTTTCCATGATATTATATGTTGTTCCTATAAGGGAGGCACCACATGAGTTTTAAAATCAACCATCACGGGAAAACCGAAATCTTCGACAGCAAGATAGCCTTGATCGATTTGGTCGGCCAAGATCACGACATCATTTGCGCCAAAGTCAACAATCGCATCCGCGAACTGTCATACGAAGTCTATTACGACGCCGAGGTCATCTTCTTGACCGTCAAGGACCAAGACGCGATTCGCACTTACGAAACGTCGCTCAGATATTTGTTCGCCATGGCGTGGAACCGCTTGTTCCCGGATATCAATTTTCGCTTTTCCTACAACGTGTCGCGCTCGATCTTCGTCGAATTGCTGAACAGCGACCGGCTAGCCGATTCTTCCATGGTCCGGCAGTTGGAAGTCGAGATGCAACGGATCGTCGAAGCCAATTTGCCGTTCAAGCGATTGATCGTGTCCAAAGAGGAAGCCCGCGGCATTTACGAAGCCCGCAACATGATCGACAAGATCGAAATATTGAAATTCCGCCCCGAAAAAACCGTGCATTTCTACGAATGCGACGGCTATTTGAACTATATGTTCGGCCACATGGTCCCCACCTCCGGTTACCTCAAGCAATGGAAGCTCCGGCTCTACAGCCCCGGCATTTTGATCCAGTACCCCCGTTCCGAATGCCAAGGGATGATTCCTCCCTTCCAAGATGCCCCGACCTTCGGCCACACCCTGAAGGAAATTCACCAATGGGCGAAGATCACCCACGCCGATTCGGTTGCCGGCATTAACGAATACATTTCGAGCGACCGCGACGTCGAATTCATCAATTTATCGGAAGCCCTTCATAACCGCATGCTGGCCGAACTCGGCGAGCGGATTACCGGCGACATCGACAATATCCGTTTGATTTGCATCGCCGGCCCGTCAAGTTCCGGCAAGACGACATTTGCCAACCGCCTGCGCATCGAACTGCTGTCGCGCGGCATCAACCCGATTCGAATATCGATCGACGACTACTACCTGTCGCGTGACAAAGCGCCCAAGGACGAACACGGGGAACCCGACCTAGAAAGCATCGATGCCTTGGACATCGAACTCTTTAACCAAAACATGCTCGATTTGATTCAAGGCCAATCGGTGGCTTTGCCGCGTTTCGATTTCAAGGTCGGCAAACGGATTATCGGCCGCACCATCAAGATCGATCATGATACCGTCATCATCATCGAAGGCATCCACGCCCTTAACGACAAACTGACGAACTTGATTCCCAAACACCAAAAATACAAAATCTATATTTCGCCGCAATCGCAAATCAACCTCGACAACCACAATCCGGTGTCTTTAACCGACTTGCGCTTGCTGCGCCGCATCGTGCGCGACAAAAAATACCGCAATGCCTCAGCCGAGGAAACCATTTCGATGTGGCCGAGCGTCCGTCGTGGCGAATTCACCTGGATTTACAATACCCAAGAAAACGCCGATTACGTCTATAATTCATTCTTGTCTTACGAACTGTGCGTCATGAAGCGATATGCGATGCCGCTACTGGCGGCCATCGACGCCAATTCACCCCATTATCCGACCGCCGAGCGGCTGATGCGCATGCTTAAATACTTCCTCGATCTCGACGATCGCTGGGTGCCATCCAATTCCTTGATCCGCGAATTCATCGGCGGATCGTGCTACAAAGACGTCATTTAGCGGTTTTCTTGGCGAGGATTTTCTCGCTTTCAATCTTATGGATCTGGCCTAATTGCGGATAATAGATTTTCCGGAGATTTTGATATTGATTTTGCGAAGCCGGCGCTAAATTGGGGACGAACACTTCGTTGAAAATGCGTTCGATCCGGAAAAAGGTTTCATATAAATAAATCAGGGTTATGTCATAGAAAGTCGCCCGTTTCGAATAAATCAATAGCGGCGAAGAATGGGTTATTTCGCTGCTCATTTCGTAAGCGCGATTGTACCGCGATAACCCGGCTAGCTTTTGGACCCCGTCCCGGAAATTGAGCCGCAGCGGTTCACCCGCGGGAATTAGCTGATACAACCAGCCGTATTCGATGAATTTCTTCATGTCCTTGCTCTTGAGGTCGTGGGTCTTCATCTCGTCTTTCAATTTGGCGAAAATCTGGTCGCTGCGGGTGACGTCTTCGATCAATCGATGAAAAGCCAATCCATACTGGAGATGCGTCAAATAGGCGGCGACGGCCGGGCCCTGGAATTGATGGAGAATCGTCAAGATGGCTTCCGATTCATGGAGGGTGCGCCAGGTCGAAAAAGCTTCGGTTTCGAAACCGGAGATCAATAAGTCGATGGCGCAGGTCTCCAAAGAGACGCATTTTTTGGCGATGTCGGTCAATAAGGTGTCTTGGGGTTGCTTGCTTTGGAATCCGGACAAAAGCCCGTTGATGGTATTGACGTACATCTTAAGGGTCGTCAAAGGCGGGAAAAAGCGGCTTTTGACCGCCGACTCGCGAAATTCCAAATGTTCGTTGGTCAGATATTTATCGACGGCCGCTCCGATGATGCGGGCGATGTAATGATCATCTTCCTGCAGTTTCTTCAACAAGGTTTCGTCGATTCCGGACGCATAGTAAAAATGTTCGTGGAGGCAATATAGGGTAACGACGATCGGGTTGATGTAGCGAATCGGGTTGTTGGGTTGCTGGGCTAAGAAGTTGTCGATGCCACGCAAGGCTTCTTCGTGCAATTCATAAAGAAAGGCTTCGTCGAAACGGGGCGGCACTTTCATGCCGACCAGCAGTTCGTGGAAACGTGCTTTGGTCATGGGAGCGGTCGTCATCGTGATTCCTCCTTGGGGCTGACAGTTCGGTATTCATTCCGCGTCAGCGAGACGAGATACAGGTTGATGGGTCTCGCGGCCGTCGTGGCCACGTAATGGTGGTAGACCCGTAGTTGCCGATCGTAGGTTTGGTGGTCCAAAGACCCGGTTTTGAAGTCGATGATGTCGATGCGATCGTCATAAACGAGCATCAAGTCGATGGTTCCGAACACATCCTGCTCCGGGTCGTAAAACGAATACTCTTGGTAAACCAAAGCCCGGCCGGCGTCTTTGAGTGGCAATGACTGTAATAAAGCCGTGATCCGATCCTTGAAAGCCCCTTCGGGCAAGTCCTTCAGCGATGGCCGGGCGTAATCCAGCCGGGACATGAATGCATGGAGCCGGGTCCCGAACCGAGCCGAAGCCCGATCGTTGACCTCGGTTTGACTGGCCAAAATCGGTTTTTTGACGATGGGGTTTACGTGTAACTCCCGGAATTCCATCGGTGGCGTGGTTGCCTGGGACCGGATGTCATCCCGTGGCAATGGTTTGGATACCGGGGTTTTGACCGGGTCGGGCCAAGCGGCCAGGCGCAGAAAATCCAAATACGAACGCGGTGGGCTCGGGATGTCCTCGTCGGCATGCTGTTTCATCAAGATGATGATCGTTTCCCGGGCTCGGGTCAAGGCGACGTATAGTTTGCGCATCTCCTCGGAAAGGGCGGCTTTCCGTTCTTCGGCTCGGACTAAATGGTGCAAGAAAGTATAGGGTTTGTCATCTTCGGGAACCGGAAGCACCAGCCCGTAACGGCTATGGGCGTACGACGAGGCGCTTTCCTCGGGCAAGTTGAATTGTTTAAATAGTCCCGGATAGTAGACGACTGGGAATTCCAATCCTTTGGATTGATGGATTGTCATCAGTTTGACGGCGTCATGGGAAAGCGTCGGACTATCGAGCACGACCGGGGCATTCAGATCCGTGGCATCGTCGAAATACGCCACGAGATCACCCAGCGTCATCCCGATGTCTTGGAGACCCTCGGCCAGATGAATCAACCCGTCGATGCGCCCGGCGTGGCTCAAGACGTCGCCTAGGTGGATCGTGGCTTGATGCAGTTCAAACTCGAGGGCGATCATGGCGATGAACCGGCCTAATGGCACGTGGTCTTTTTTGGAAGCAAGGGCGGCGATTTTAGTGAACAAAGGGTCGGAATCCTGGTGAGCCAAATCCTTCAGTTTGATGAAAATGGCCGGATCGTCGAGCCGATATAAGAAACTCCGCCAAACGCTGGCCAGTTCATGGCGGTATTTCAGTGGATAGTCATCACTGCCGTGTCCGGCCACAAGACGAATGAGATTCTCGAAGACGTTCAAAACGTCGGATTGGCGCATCTCGTCGACGAATTCGACCTCGAGGGGAATCCCGTATCGCTCAAAGACGCTCGCATAAGTTTTAAAACTACTGCGCCGGTCGATCAAGATGGCAAAATCGCCATAGGCGATCGGTCGTAGCTTTTTCTCGTTTTTATCATAGACGAGCCGAGACCGATTCCGTTTCGCGATGATGTCCTGGGCAATCAAATCAATTTCATTGGCAATCGCGTCGTCGGCGCTTTCGGCTTCATAACCATATATGTTTAGACCGTAATCGGCTTGGGGGTCGACGGCTTGTTCATAAGCGGTTTGGCCATAGCCAATCTCATGGCCGCCTTGATAATCGACACCCCCCAAATCGACTCTCATCAAACGGGCGAACAACCGATTGATGGCCCCAATCACTTCGCTGCGGGACCGATAGTTCGTGTTCATGTCGATGACCCGACCGCCATTCGAATGCCGGTAAGCTTCGTATTTTTCCGTGAAAAGGGCACAATTGGCGTTTCGGAAGCGGTAGATCGACTGCTTGACGTCGCCGACCATGAAAACGTTATCTTGGGCCAAGCCTTGGATGAAACGATCTTGTAAATCGTTGGTGTCTTGGTATTCATCGATCATGATGAAACGAATTTCATGAGTTAGTTCCCGATGGATTTCATCCTCGCTCACCAAGCCGATGGCCATCTTGGCGATGTCGGGAAACGAAAAGCGATTGTGCCGCTTCTTGAAATCCATCATTTCCGAGTCAAGGTCCGCCGCGAGGCCAATTAGCGTTTCGGCGTAGGGTTTCGTTTTCAGATACCGATTCACAACGTCTTGTTTCAAGCCGATTGCCACTTTGTTTTTTAGTTGAGCAAACTGGTTTTTGATGCGCTTCAAGGCGTTTTTCCGCGTTTCTTCAAACTGGTATTTTCGCGTGTTCGGGAATGCGTAGGCCCCGATCGCGGTAATTTTCATGTCGAGATCATCGGTTAAGGCCAAAGCCGTGATTTCTTCATGCATCAATTGGCGATAGGTTTCTTCGTCGAAGCGGTCGACGTTCGCCAAAATCTCGGCCAGTTGTCCGTCAATCCAACGTCGGTAGTCGAGCCACGCGTTTTCAATGTAATCGTTAGAGAAATGTTCGGTGGCGTAGTTTTCATAATATGCCCGTTTGTCGGGTTTCAGATCGGCTAGGCGACTTAGGGCTAAGACGAGATTGGCCAGGGCTTCGTCAGACCGGACCGAGAAGGTTTCAACGAGATGAAGAAAACCTTGATCGTGATTTTCATAACGGCGGTCAAAAATGGAAGCCAAGGTGCGCTTGCGGAGCAAGTTGAGAATTTGCTCATCGAGAATGCCGACGTCGGGTTCCAGTCCCAACGCATAATGATAGCGGCGCACCAGCGTCAAGGCGTAGGCGTCGAAGGTCATGATGTAAGCCCGGTCGACCGCCGATGCTTCTTCGCGCAACTGAAGTTCGGTTAAACGATCGCGGATCCGCTGTTTCATCTCGGCAGCGGCCGCGTTGGTGAACGTCAGCACGAGCAGACTGGAGACCGGATGGCCTTGCTTGACTAATTGGGCGACCCGTTCGGTTAAAACAGCGGTTTTGCCGCTGCCGGCGCCGGCTGAAACGATCGTGTTGGCGCCGCGGGTTTCGATGGCCGCTTTTTGGGTGTCATTCCATGTCGGGGCCATCTTGGGTTTCCTCCGCTGTGAGTTTGATGTGGGTCACGGCTTCGTCGGGTCGAAAGCATACGTCCCGGAATGGACAGTAGTGGCACGAGGATTCGTCGCGGTCAAGTTGCTTGGGATCAATCGTGAAATCGCTGGACCGAATCGATTGGTTAGCCTGCTTGATCAAATCCAACGCAATGTTTTTATAATGTTCGAATTCTTCGACATCGGCAACTGGCGCAGTCTTATAAAAAGTTCCGTCACCGGCTTTGAGCGCGATGTTTTTGATGAATTCGCTATGGGCAATCGTGTCGTCGAAAGCCCCTAAGACGACCGGGTCGGCTAGCGAGCGACCTTTCAATTTCAAATCGTCGGTTTCCCGAAGGCGCGACGATGGCAGAATTGACTGGATATAAAACCCGACTAGGGAACAATCTTCATATCCCGGCGCATTCGCAATCAATAGGGCATAAGTCGGCAATTGAAGTGAAGCCCCATGGGCCAATTTCTGCGGCTCGAAGGTTTCGCTGCCGGTTTTGTAGTCGACGATGGCGGCGTAACGGCGGTCGCCGCTATGGATGACGATGACTTTATCGAGTTTCCCCTTGAAGGCGGTCCTTTCATCCAGGGCGAATTGGGCTTTCACTTCGGTGGCGATGGTCGGATTGGTCATGTGGGTCTGGTGTTCTTGATTGAAAGCGACCACAGCGCGCAAGTCCGCCTTCATCCCGGCGACCAAGGCCGCCTCTTTGGGGGTGAAAGGATATGCCTCGACCAGGCGGTCGAAAGTCGCCTCATATTCGAATCCGGGTTCGTACATGGCTTCAAGCAGTTCATGGGCGAGATTGCCCAAACGGATGAAAAAAGTGTCCTCCCGCGGATCAAGGCGCAAGACATAATCAAGATAATAGCGGAAACGGCATTGGTAATAAGTCTTGATCCCGGTATAGGCCAATGATAGGTTGGCCGTCCCTAACCCGGCGTCGAAATGTTGGTAACGGTAGTCGTAATCTCGATATGGCAGCGGATAGCGGGCTTGGTATGGCCCGATTAAGGGGCTGTCGCTATGATAGACGCGTTTTTGATCGAGTAAAGTGGCCAGGTGGAACTCGGCCCGCATGCCGCCGTATTCCACTGAGTCGTACCGATGGTCGGCGACGTCGTAGCCCAAGACTTTGAACAAAGGGCTCGGATAGTTTGATGCTTCGTTACCAACCGCATAAGAAATGTGCAAATCCTTTTGTTCCTCAAAGAAATATCGCCACTGGCGGACCTCGTTTTCATTGTCGAGATCATAAGTCAGTCTCCCGACGGCGGCCCGCTCGGAATCACTAAGATAGCCTTGGGTCTTTCGGACCGGTGGCACGATGCCTTGGCTGGCTCCCAAGACGAAGATATGCTGATTGACGACCGGATAAGGGGTTTCGATTTGGGTGATGGCGTCCTGATATCGGGTTGGTTCGATGGCCGCCTTGAGTAACCGGTCTTTCAAAAACTGCACCCGTTCGTGATGATGGCCGGGCAAAGCCATGACCTCATGGATTGCTTGAATGACGGGATGGCTATGATTGAGTCCAAATTGGCGGATGGCGTCATCGGCGATATCGCGCTCGGCGCCTTCGCTTTCGAATAATGCGAAAGCCCGTCTCCCGATGGCGGTGTCGAAATGGCAATCCCGGCCGATGAAATTGATCGGCAAGTGGAAATACGGCGCCGCCAAGCGCAATTCGAAATCATAGCTCGGATCGGGGCACAAAATCGAAATCCGCCGCATGGGAAGTCCTTCTTCGATGAGGCGACTGATGCGGTTGAAGACGTGATGGACTTCTTCCCTGATGGTGGCGCATCGGGTCACGGTCCGGCTCGGATGGTGGGTAGTCTCCTGCCAATCGAGTTTCAAACCCAGGCTTTTTCCGATCTTGAGCAACTCCGGGTCTTGGGGATGATAGCCGATCACCAACGCCGCCTTTCCAACAAAACTATCCTTGAATGAGGTATCGAATCGCAGCAATCCGCTTTGTTTCAAATCTTGAAATAACGCGTTCAGCATCTCGATGCGGGAGGAAGCGGACGTGTCTACTGGAAAATCATACAACTCGTCCATCAAAGTCTTGGCCCACGATAGGGAACCATGTTGACGGCGCATCACCGCTATCAGGGCTTCTTCGTCATAATCAAAAAACAAACCCCGGGCCAGCTCCTCTTTGGTGAATAACCGTTGGGGAGCACTCAGTCCGGGTTGTCGATTTTTAAGATAAGCCAACTGATAATGGGCCGGCAAAATAATGAAATGATAATGGTCGGGAGTCGGGGCGTTCATACTGCAATTATAACCAATCGCCCTGCCATTCGCATCGATAATTTCTAATTATCGACGGTCGGGTTTGAACATCCGGGTGGCGGCCACGGCTTGCTTCCATCCTTGGTAACGTCGGGCGACTTCCGCCGCCGGCATCTTAGGATAGAAAGTCGAACGATAAGAATGAACGGTTTTGATCTGTTCGAGCGATGTCCAATACTTTACGGCCAAACCGGCCAAATAGGCGGCGCCCAAGGCCGTCGTTTCTAGACAAGCGGGAATCTTAAGCTGATGCCCCAGCACGTCGGCTTGGAATTGCATCAGGTAATGGTTGGCGGTGGCCCCGCCGTCGACGACCAAGAAAGGCAACTCAAGCCCGGTGTCGCCCCTCATGGCTTCAATTAAGTCCTTGCTTTGGAAAGCAATCGATTCCAAGGTGGCGCGCACGATATGGTACTTGGAGGTATTGCGGGTCAATCCAAACATCGCTCCGCGGGCTTCGTTGTCCCAATAAGGCGTGCCTAAGCCGACGAAAGCCGGCACCACGTACACGCCTTCGGAATCGGGCACCATCATGGCGCTGCGCTCGCTGTCGGCGCTGTTGGCGATCATTTTGAGTTGGTCGCGAAGCCATTGTACCGAGGCCCCGGCCACGAATACCGACCCTTCCAAGGCATAGGTCCGCTTGCCGTCAAGCGACCAAGCGACCGTCGTCAAGAGTCCGTGCGTCGACAAAATCGGTTCCGAGCCGATGTTCATCAGCATGAAGCAGCCGGTCCCATAAGTGTTTTTGATCTGGCCCCGTTCAAAACAGGCATGGCCGAACAAAGCTGCCTGTTGGTCACCGGCCAAGGCCATGATCGGTACTTTGACGTTGAAATATTTAGCCTCGCCGAATTTCCCTGAGCAGCATTTGACTTCGGGCAGCATCGCATGCGGTATCTGGAACAATTCAAGCAGTTCCCGATCCCACTCGTTCGTGAAGATATTGTAAAGCATCGTCCGCGAGGCGTTGGTAACGTCGGTGGCGTGGACCTCGCCGTTCGTCAGCTTGTAAAGAATCCAACTGTCGACGGTCCCAAACAGCAATTCGCCCTTTTGGGCGCGGGCATCGCCCTTGATGGCTTCGAGAATGAATCTGATTTTCGATGCGCTGAAATATGGGTTGAGCAGCAAGCCGGTCTTGCCGTGAATTAAATCTTTCTTGTCGTCGTAGCGATTGCAGATTTCCGACGATTGGCGCGACTGCCAAACAATGGCGGGATAAACCGGCATCCCGGTCTTGCGATCCCAGACGATGGTCGTCTCCCGTTGGTTGGTAATCCCGATGGCGGCGATATGGCGCATGCCGAGATTGGATTTGATCAAGGCCTCGTTGACGGTAGCGCTGACGCTCGACCAAATCTCCAACGGGTCTTGTTCGACCCAGCCCGGATGTGGATAAGCGCAATGGACTTCTTCTTGGGCTTGGGCGACGATGCGGGCCGATTCATCGAAAATGATGGCCCGAGACGAGGTCGTTCCTTGGTCGATGGCGAGGATGTATTTTTTCATATGGACACCTTCTCTTTGAATATCTTTGCAAATTCCTTGTCTTTTTGATTGACGCGATACGAGTCTCGAATTTTGGACACCATTTTTTGACGAATGCGGATATCGAGGTCGCTCGTCGCCATGTAAGCGAGAAATTCATCGCGCCGTTTGATGAAAATCTCGGCTAAAAGCCAGGCGATCGCCATATAGACATGGTAGATCGGCTCATGGTCGTCAATCAACGGCCACAAGATTTCTAGCGGTCCGTCCTTGACCAAAAAAACGAGGGACAGTACAAAACCGAACCGTCGCAGGTACGGATACGGCGATCGGGCGAATTCGGGGATGGCCTCATAAACGATCCGGCGGTCCTTGGGTTTTAAAGTCACGGCCACGCTATCGACATAAGACCAATCTTCGGCGTGTCGGAAATACTCATGGAAGAATGGCCACTTGTGCTCAAGCGGTTCATGGTTATAGGCGACGATCAATCCCCGAAGGAGATTCAGTTCATAATGGGTCTCGTAATTGAAACCGGACCAATCGATGGGGACGTCGGCCAATTGGCGGGCAAGATCCCGCAAGAGGCCCATGCGAACCCCTAAGTAAAAAGAAACGGGTCGGGAACCGGGGACAGCCCGTGCTTGGAGCCGTTTAATGATTTCCGACACCGTGATCATGGCGGGAGAAAGTTGATCCATTGAAAATTAGCGCGACTTGACCAGACGCTCGATGTTGGCGATTTCCTTGGGAATGTCGCTTGACAGGTTTTCGGTTCCGGTTTTCGTGATCACTACGTCGTCTTCGATTCGAATCCCAATGCCAAGATCGGAAAAATAGAGGCCGGGTTCCACGGTAATGACATGGCCGGGTTCCAAAGGCAATTCCCGCAAGCAGGCGTCGTGAGTATCCAAACCGAGATGATGGGAGACGTTATGATAATAATGCTGGACGATTTGGTCCTTGGAGGCAATCAAACCCCGGTCCAAGCATTGGTGCGTCAAAAATTCGACGGCTTCCCGCTGCAGATCGAGGAGGGTGATGCCGGGCCGCGCAAAGGTAATGATATGTTTGTTGGTGGCCAAAACGGCTTCATAGACTTCCTTTTGCAAGGAATTGAACGATCCTGACGCCGGGAAGGTCCTGGTGATGTCGGCGCTATAGCCGTCATAACGGGCGCCGAGATCGCATAAGACTAACGCTCCGTCGGCGATTTTGTCCTTAGGATTGGGATAGTGGAGGATGGTGGCGTTGGGACCCGAGGCGACGATGGTGTCGAAAGCCGGCTCCGCGTTTGCAAAATCCTTGATGGCGAAACGGAACAATCCTTCGATTTGGTGTTCATAAAGGCGCGGTTTCAAGCGCTTGCCGATATAGTCGATGCCAAATCCGGTGATGCGGATGGCTTGACGGATGGCGGCGATTTCGGCTTCGGATTTGATCATTCGATCGGTGATAATTAACTCATACGCGTTTTCAATTAATAGTTCTGGTTTCAATCCGACCAATTTGGCGCCGTAATCGCGCGGATGCATGTAATGGGGCCCGACGACTAAATCCGGTTCCAGATCTAAATAAAACTGCTTGATCGACCCATAAGTGCCTTCGCCTGCCAAAACGGCCTCGAGCTTGACCCAAAGGTTTTTAGTCAAAAGAATATCGTCGACGGCGCTGATTTGGCGCGCTTGTTCCAACGTCAAAAGACGGCCGGTCCAGCGTTCTTTGCCGGGATCGGCTTCATCGATGAACAAATAGGTCTTGATAAAGCTCTCGCCCGTCTTAATCATCAATAAGGCGGAATTTTCTTGAGTGATTCCGGTCAGGTATTCGAAGTTGCGATTCCCAATAAAAGGATAGGTGGAATCGGCGCTGGACTTGACGGAGTGGCCGGCAAACAAAAGGAGGCCGCTGTCAGGCAGCAACTTGGTGAGCAGATGTTCGCGTCTTTTTTTAAATTGACTGGCATCCATGACCCTACTCCTTGGAAGCATCCGCGACCACGCGACGGTGGACGACCGGGGCGCCGAGCGTCCAGTTTTCCGGTAAATAGGACCGGAAGCGTTCCCGATCGTAATCCGGTGATAAAAGCGTGGCGTTTATTGTTTTATTATAATTGATATTTACGATTCTCGCACCCGTTTCCATACAAAATCGATGGACGATCCCCATTTCCTCGAGCGGTCCCACGATGGGGAACTCCGTTTCGCTGACGACTTGGCCGAAAATCGTGGCCGCCAAAGCTTGGGCTCCCGCCGCCTTAAATGCCTCGCGGAGCCGTTTGACCCCGAGCTTGCGCCCGCCGAAGTAACGCACCACGGCCAGGTAGGCGGATTCGATACCGGCTTGACGCAACAGCTGGGCCAGCGGAGCCCCGGCCGTTCCTTGCGGCTCGCCGTCATCATCAAAATACACTTGACCGTCAAGGACGTAAGCCATCGGGATGTGGCTGGCATCACGGTAATCTTGTTTCATGCTCTTGTTGATCGAACGGATATCGTCGTGTGAAAAAATCGGGAAAACGAAGCCGAGGAAGCGCGAGCGCTCCAATGTCAACTCGCTCTGGCCACCCTGGTAAATGCCGGTCATGGCAGCGCTTCGATGACCTTTTTGACCGCCGCGGCGATGGCTTCGAAGTAAACGGTCTCAAATTTCCCTTGGTCGATCAATTCGGCCAAATCCGGTCGGATTGGCAGACGGGCCAATAAGGGAATCTGGTAGCGGTCGGCGAGATCTTGCGCCGTGCTAGGCCCGAATATCTCGATTTGGTGATGGCAATGGTCGCATTCGACGTAGGCCATGTTTTCGACTAACCCAAGGACCGGGATGCGCAGCATGGCGGCCATCTTCACGGCTTTGGCGACGATGGTCGACACCAATTGCTGGGGCGAAGTGACGACGATCAAACCATCGACCGGTATTTTTTGGAACATCGTCAAAGCGATGTCGCCGGTGCCCGGCGGCATGTCGATCAATAAGTAATCAAGTTCGTTCCACCAGACGTCGGTGTAAAATTGCCGAACCAAGTCGCTGACGAGGGGGCCGCGCCATATGATCGGATCCTCGCTATGTTCTAATAGCATGGCCGACGACATGACTTGGATGTCGCCACGGCTCGTTTCGGGCAAGATGACGCCATCGCTGGTGCCGGCCTTTCCCGACAAGCCGAAGATCTTCGGGATCGAAGGCCCGAGGATATCGGCGTCAAGAATGCCGACCCGAAACCCTTCGCGGGCCAAATGGGTGGCCAACAGCCCGGTGACCAGGCTTTTGCCAACGCCGCCTTTGCCCGACAAAACGGCGATGACGCGGTTGACCTTGGCCTTTGGATTCAATTTGGCCTTTTCGAAAATGCTTTTGGAGGTGTCTGTCATAAGTTATCAGTTCCCGTCTATGAATAGGTGTAACTAATCTTGTCGCCTTCGATTTCGAAGACGAAGTTGGCGCTGTAGGGATCGGGATTCAAGACGACGACGGCCATCTTGTCGACCCAAGCATAGGTGGTAACCGCGGTCGAGAAGTCGTCGAAGTCGTCGTGTTGGGTGACTTCGGCCGCGTAGAACAGCTTGGCGATGAGCGAGTTGCCCTCTTCGTCATAGCCCGAATAATCGTAGGTGTTATAGACCCCGGTGACGTTGGTGTTCACCAAGGAACCCATCTTCACGAAGTGGCCGTGCAGTCGGGCGATGTCGGTTTCGTCAAAAACCCCGCCCAAGATGACGTCCATCTCGCCGAGGATTGACAAAGCCCCTTCGACGCCGTCGGCTTCCTTCGGATTGAGGTTACCGTAATCGTTGGCGTAGAAATCGATCACATCGGGAGCGACCGGCAGTACCTTGACGTATTCTTCTTCGAAGATGTCGGTGTAGAATCCAGCCGACAGCTCACTGACGAGATAGGCCCGGTCGACGATGACGCCAAACCCATCCAGCTCATAAGTGTTTTCAATCAAGTTTCGGAACTCGGATCCGAATCCGTCGATCGAGGTGGCGTCGGTCAAGGTGTTGAAGCTGATCAAATCGACAATATAAAGATCGAGGCGCTCCGCTTCGAATTCGTAATCGAAGTCGGTCGTGAAGATTGTCTCCAATTTTTCGCTCTTGGTCGTCTTGTTGGATCCCATCGTATTGTAGTCGACGTATTTGGCAACGCCGGCCGAATCCAAAATATTGTGGAAGGCCAAAGAACGCGTCTTGTATGATTCGCCGCTGACGTCGTTGGTGAATACCAAGGAGGCATCGAACAAGTGGATAATCGGTTCGCTCGTATGGCCGGAGGTAATGAAGGTCCCGAGGTCGAAGGCGACCCCCATGTCTTCATAATCGGCCCCATCGTAGAATTCCGAA
>CAZBUP010000016.1:0-26163 GCA_964495145.1 uncultured Staphylococcaceae bacterium
GCCCCACTGATAAAAACATTTTCATTTCTATATTTACCAGCATTAATAGAATCAATCTCTTTTAAAATCAAATAATGAATAGATTTAATATCATATTCGGAAAGTCTAGCGTTATTTTTGATTAGATTTTCAATGTATTCAATGGCTTCTTTATGATTAATCGTTTCTAAATGATCTTTTAGTGGTTTTCCTTTAATGGTAATACCATTTTCTAAAACGACTTTTGTTTCTGATAAGGTAAGTGTATTGCCTTCAATCGCATTAGAATTAAATGTCCATTCGATAATGAGTTTATCTCTTAATTGCTTAATCATATTTTGAGAGAAAGGACGATGGGAATCAATGGTTCTCTTTTTTTCAACAATCATATCAAAATCGATTAAATCAAAGAATAAGTCATTTCTTTGTTTATATCTATTATCAAGTGGTTTTACTGCATCTTCTGGTATAAGCCAAGTTTTACCTATTTTTTTTGCACCATGAATTCGACCTTCTGCGCAAAGAATTCTAATTCTTCTTTCTTTAATAAGCCATTTACTAGCAAAATAGGACACATTTTTATAATCCACAATCTCGCCTTCCTATTATGCCGTTATCGGCACAATATCATTATATCGTGTTTTTTGGCTGAGTCAACATTATGCCGATGTCGGCATAATACAACTTATTAAAATTTATTACATTCAATTGTGCTTCCTATGTTTTCGTGTTTTTCTTAACCTTTTGTATTTTTATGCGTAGGTTTTCGATAACAAATATAAACACCAAAACCCTAATTATTTAGCACTGTAATAAAAAAAAGGGGAAATAATTCCCAATTTTCTTATTCATTACGGTCGATACCAGTGGCGATTAGAAATCGCTTTTGTATCAACATTGTTGTGCAAATATGGCGGAGAAAGAGGGATTCGAACCCTCGCGCCCTGTTACAGACCTACGAGCTTTCCAAGCCCGCCCCTTCAACCACTTGGGTATTTCTCCAGCGTTAATAATTATAGCAATACCGCATGGGGGTGTCATCAAAAATATCGGCCCTCCGTCTTGATGATTGCCTCATGGCCTTAATTGATTAAATGATATAATTTCATTATATGAAACAAACCACGATCACGACCACCACCGCCAATCAGCGCCTCGACAAATTCGTCCGCAAATGGCTGGAAGACGCCCCATTAAGTTTTATCTATCGACTCTTCCGCAAGAAAGACGTCAAAGTCAACGGCCATTGGGCTATGATTGATTACGTCATCAAACTTAACGATGTCGTTACCGTGTACATCACCGACGCCCAAATGGAAGAATTCAATCGGCCGAAACCGATCGTTGCCGCGGCCTTTCCCCATCAAATCATCTATGAAGACGATCAATGCCTAATCGTCAACAAACCAAAAGGTTTGCTGGTTCACGGCGATGAAACCGAGAAGCGTCTTACGTTGGCCAATCAAGTCATCGCCTATTTGATGACCGCCGGTTTGACGCTTGACCAGGGCGGCTATGTGCCGGCCCCAGCCCATCGCCTCGACCGCAACACCTCGGGGCTTGTCATTTTCGGCAAAACCTTGCGGGCTCAACAAGCGCTTGAGAAGCTTTTCCACGACCGCGAGGGGATCCATAAAAGCTACTTGGCTTTGGTCGTCGGGGACGTAAAAGAAGACGGCGAGATCGACCTCAATCTACGTAAAGACCCGGAAACCAACACCGTCAAGGTCGTGCGCAAGGGACAAGGGCTTCGGGCTTTGACCCGTTACACCGTCAAGCAACGGTTCGGCGGGTACACCTTGCTCGAAGTGACGATCATCACCGGGCGTACCCATCAAATCCGCGTTCACCTAGGCGCGATTGGGCACCCGATTGTCGGGGATCGGAAATATGGCCATTACGAGGGCAATCGCGACATCATGAAACGGTTTCGCTATGAGCATCAATTCCTGCATGCTTACAAAATGGCATTCGGCGTCCTGGAAGCTCCGCTTGAAGGCCTTTCCGAGCGGACCTTTACGGCTGCTTTGCCAAACAAAGAACACCAATTGCTGGAAGAGTTGAACCAACCTTCATCGGAGGAGTGACCATGAACATCAACCCAAACGTCGATCAATGGAAGAAGAGTCAATCACTGCCTCCTTATTTGAAAGAACAACTGGATCACTATGGCCCCGACGAGCTACTGGACGCCTTTTATAAAGACATTGAATTCGGCACGGCCGGGATGCGCGGCATCATGGGACCGGGTCCCAACCGCATCAACGTCTTCACCATCAAGAAGGCCACGGTCGGTTTCGGGATGTATCTATTGGAAACCGACGAATTGGCGCGCGAGCATGGCGTCGTCATCGCTTATGACAACCGCCATCACGCCAAAGAATTCAACGATTTGATTGCCGCCACCCTTTCGACGATGGGGTTCCGGGTCTATATCTTCGATCAATTGCGGCCGACGCCCGAGTTATCGTTCGCCGTCCGCGAAAAGCACGCCGCTGGAGGCATCGTGATCACGGCCAGCCACAATCCCAAGCAATATAACGGCTACAAGGTTTATGACGAGACCGGGTGTCAATTGACGCCCCAACGCATTGCTCCCTTGATTGAAGCCATCGCATCGCTCCCAGATCCGCTGGAAGTGATTGTTCCCAAATTCGATTCGCCGGGCGAAATCATCACCTTGGGAAGCGAACTTGATTATCTTTACTTGACGATGGTCAAAGGCGTATCGCTCTATCCAGAATTACCCAAACGCGACTTTAAAATCGTCTATTCGCCTGAGCACGGGACCGGTTCTTTCCTCGGGGTGCGCCTATTGCGCGAATGCGGTTTTGAACTGTATCCGGTTGTCAGCCAATGCGTGCCCGATCCAGACTTCAGTCAAACCAAATCCCCCAATCCGGAGTCGGCGGAGGCTTACGAAGAAGCCATTAAGCTGGCTAAATCCATCCAGGCCCATCTCATCTTGGTGACCGACCCCGATGCCGATCGCGTCGGCGTTGCCTATCGCGACGAAAAGGGCAACTTCGTCCGGCTTACTGGCAATCAATCCGGGGCTTTGTTGATTGATTACTTGCTGCGCGAACGCAACCGGCTCGGCCGATTAGCCGATAACGGCGTCGTCTATGACACGATTGTCACCTCGCCTTTAGGGGCCAAAGTCGCCGCATACCATGGTTGCCGGGTCGAATCGTTTTTGACCGGCTTCAAATTCATCGGCGATCGGATCCATTTCTATGAGAAGACCGGCGGTCCCCATTTTGAGTTCGGTTATGAAGAATCCTATGGTTGCCTGATTGCGCCCTTTGCTCGCGATAAAGACGGGTTTCAAGCCATTTTGATGTACGCCGAAATGGCGCTTTTCTACCATCTGCAAGGTTACCATCTGGGTCAACGGCTCCACATCATCCAAAAGCGGCATGGATTCCATGTCGACCAGCAGGTTTCTCGGGAGTTCCTCGGTCCGACGGGGACTGCCAAGATGGAGGAAATGCTGGCCAAGTTAAGAAAAACGCCCTTTGCCCAAGTCGGCGATTTCAAAGTGGCGATTTTTGAAGATTACCTCACTTCGATACGAAAAAGCGACACCGCCCAAACGATGATTGCCCTACCCTCGTCCGACGTCGTCAAATTCATTCTGGCGGACGGTTCCTCGGTGGCCATTCGGCCAAGCGGCACCGAGCCCAAATGCAAATTCTATTTCAGTACGGTGGCCACTTCGATGGCGGAAGCCACGGCAAAAATGGAAAAACTCATCGCGGCTTTCCAAACCACTTACGATATTTAAAACTTGGCTTTCTTAAAATAGTTTTTTAACGCGATCAAGAGCCCTTGCTCGTTATTGGTGTATTTGGTGATGAAATCAGCTTTGCCCTTGATGGCGTGCTCGGCATTTTGCATTGCGAAACCGACCCCGGCCATCGACAGCATTTCGATGTCGTTATCGGCATCGCCGAATGCTAGGGTGCGTTCAAGGGGGACGCCGTAGTATTTGGCGACATCATGCAAAGCATGGCCTTTGGAAATATGCTCGAAATACACTTCCGAAAATAGCATTAAAGCCCAGAAGCGGACTTTGACCCCGGGATGGCGCGCGGCGGCGGCAATCAGGGCTTGCTCGGTTTCGGGATCACGGTTTTTGATCTTAATGATCATCGTCATCGGATTTTCATTCAAGGTCTCGCGAATGTCGCCATAAACGATTTCCATGTTATCTTTCCACAAGAATCCGGGAAAATCGTCGGCTTGGCGCAAGAACCAGATTTTCTGGTTGGTTTCCACCATGATGTTGGTAATCAGGCTCGGGTCGATATGGGCATAAATGTCTTTGACGATGGCGGCCGGAAAATCGAAATTGGCGACGGGAAACCGATCGTCGCTTGGATTGATGACATAAGCGCCGTTATAGCAAACGATGGGACTCTTGAGACCGATTTCTTGGTAATAATTGATGACGGCCCGATGCGGTCGGCCGCTCGCCAAGACGATAACGTGGCCTTGTTTTTGTAATCGTCGCAGGTAGCGTTTGGTGCGTGGGTCGATCGTTTTGTCGTCCGTCAAAAGGGTACCATCGAGGTCCATGGCAATCACGTGGCGCGGTATTTTTCTAAATATCATAGGAGTCCGACGGCTCTTTGAACTTTCTGAAGCGTTTTTTGGGCGATCAACGAAGCTTTTTTGGCTCCTTCGGTTAGGACTTGGTCCAATTCCGGCGAATCGATCAAGGCCCGATAACGCGCTTGAAGCGGCTCCATCGCTTCAAGGACGGCTTCGGCCACGGCATGCTTGAAGGCCCCGTATTGGCAATCGGAGAATCGTTGGGCGGCTTCGCCGATGGAGATGTCTTTCAAGGAGGCGTAGATGGTCAATAAGTTGCTGATGCCGGGTTGGTTGTCGGGATCATAGGCGACTTTGTTCAAGGAATCGGTCACCGCCGTCATAATTTTCTTGCGGATGGTTTTGGGATCGTCGCCAAGGTAGATATCCCCTTTGGGATCGGATTTGCTCATTTTTTTGACTGGATCTGACAAGGACATGATGCGGGCTCCGGTCGCCACTTTGGCTTCGGGCATCGCCAAGATGTCACCATAGCGGTTGTTGAACCGCCGCACGATGTCGCGGGCCAGTTCGACATGCTGGATTTGGTCTTCGCCGACCGGGACGATGGCGGCTTCATAAAGAAGAATGTCGGCGGCCATCAAAACTGGATAGGCGAAAAGGCCGAGACCGAGTCCGCTTTCGTTTTGGGTTTGGGCTTTTTCCTTGTATTGGGTCATGCGGCTCAGTTCGCCCATGTAGATGTAATTCTGCAGGATGGCGTTTAGTTCCGCATGGGCGGAGACTTGCGATTGAAGGAAGATGGTGGTTTTCTTTGGGTCGAGTCCGGCGGCTAGATAGAAGGCGGCGATATCGCGGCTGTTGCTCCGCAAGACGCTCGGTTCGATCGGCAAGGTCAAGGCATGGAGGTCGGCGATGAAAACGAAAGTTTCGTTTTGGTCTTGGTACAAGGGAAAACGGCGCAAGGCCCCGATATAATTGCCTAACGTCAATCGGCCGGTTGGTTTGATGCCGCTGAGAACACGAGCCATGATTTCCCTCCCGTGGTTAATTATTCATTATATGAAAAACGTCGACTGGTTGCAACGAGGCATTTGCGGCCGATGCGATAATAATCATTGTTAAAACCGGGGTTATCATATAAAATTTGCTATGGAGGAACCCAAATGATCATTATTTATACATCCCCCAGTTGCTCCAGCTGCCGTAAGGTCAAGAAATGGTTTGACGAACAACAGATTCCTTATGAGGAACGCAATATTTTTTCTGCCGCTCTCGACGAAAGAGAATTGAAGGAAATGCTCTCCAAAAGCGAAAACGGGACCGAGGACATCATCTCGACCCGCAGCAAAATCATCAAGGAAGAACACATTGACGTGGAGTCGATGTCCATCCGCGACTTAATTGAATTCATCCGGGCCAATCCCTCGATTCTCAAGCGCCCGATCATCGTCGACGACCGCCGTATTCAAGTTGGATACAACGAAGAGGAAATCCGCACCTTCATCCCATTGGCTCGCCGTTACGCCGCCATGATGTGCTCACCCGAAAACTGCGAACGCTACCATTGCTGCGATCACATTCAGATGACGCAAACCAGCGACAAAACTTCGACTAATTAGCCAAGGCTTTCAAAGCCCGGGCGTGCTTGCTTATTTGATTGGGACGATATTCGATTTTTGCTTCACGGCAAAGGTTTTTCAGTGTTTCGGCCGCCAAACTGACGGCTGATTGTTCGCTTTCGACTTCAAAATCCTCTTGACGGCTGTATTCGTTGCGGTCCAGCACCAAGTGGCGGTTTTGGTAAGTCGTTTCCAAACGATAGGTGGTCAAGGAAGTGATGATGCGCAAGTCCTTGATGGGAAAACCCAATAAAGCCAGAAAATCATGAACCGGTCCGGTCGGAAAGAGGCCCGATTCGGCTAAAGCAGCGTAATCGTCAGCCGTTAAGGACTGGTTTTTCTCGAGAGTGCCTTCCGCCAGCGGAGATTTCAATGTCAAAGTATAGTCGCCTAAACGTTCGCGAATGCGCAGCCCAAATCCAAAGCCGCGCAATTCGGAATCAGGGGTATCGATATAGTAATTGATTTGCCGAACGGCGTCTTTGGGATTGGCTCCCAAAAAAGTGAATAGCTTTCGGAACTCGGCGGCAGTGACTAATATCTTGGCTTCAATCTCGACGTTGGTGGACATGATCGTTTCCTCTTAACAGTAGTATTATGCTACAATTAGAACGATTTATCCACAGCAGGCCATCCAATGAAATATGATATCTTCACCCGAGGCGATTCCCACTCCAATGAATTGGAAAAGGATTTGCTGTTGCGCTTGAAAACCCAACCCGATTTGACTCGGGACCAAAATCCGGATCTCGTCGTTTTCATTGGCGGGGACGGTACTTTCCTACGCGCGGTCCAACATTATCAATTGCGGTTGGATCACATCGTTTTCATCGGCGTGCACACCGGGACGCTCGGGTTTTTCTGCGATTATCATGAAACCGATCTCGACAAACTGGCAGCCGATCTGCCCCTGATAAGCAGCCGTGCCCACCGGTATCGGCTTTTGAGCCTGACGAGGCACTGCCAAACCGGCGATGACCGGTATTTGGCCGTGAACGAGGTTCGGCTTGAAAATCCGTTTCACACCTTGGTCAGCGACGTCTACATCGACGGGACCCTTTTAGAAACCTTTCGTGGCAACGGACTGATCGTCGCTTCGACCCTTGGTTCTTCCGGATATAACAAAAGCTTGGGCGGTGCCTTGGTGAACACCCAACTGGAGACGATGCAACTGACCGAAGTGGCCACGTTGCAAAATAACGCTTTCCGAAGCTTAGGTAGCTCCCTGGTGCTTGGGGCCGACCAACGGATCACCCTTAAGGGCGATTTCAAAAACGCCGTCATCGGCTATGATCATTTGGTAGTCGCTTCTTCGGAAACGGTGACTTCTCTGGACATCACCTTGACCGATCAGACAGTGGCCATCGTCCATCAGAATAACCGGCCTTATCCGGAAATACTGCGCAAGTCATTCATCAAAGATTCATGAGTATCCAAATTGTTTGGCCGTTGTTGCTTTCAATCGTCGGCGCCGCCATCGGCGTCGTTTTCGTGATTGTGATTTCTTTTGTCGTCAAACCCAAAAGTAAAAAATTCCCGGTCTATGACGTCAACGCCTACGTGGCAGCTTTGGGCAGTATTAATAACATCGTTGAAGTTAGCGTCCGCGGCTCGCGATTGTACCTCGTGCTCGAAAACCCGCAATTCATCGACGTCGACGCCTTAAAAAAACTCGGAGTCGCCAGCGTGATCACCATGGCTCGAAAAGTGGTGCTATTGATTGGCGCGGAAGCCGCGACGATCGGGTATTTGATCCAGGAGCGGATTAAAACGCGATCCTGAGTTTCTTGATGACTGAAAGAATATCTTCGAGCGGCAAGCCCATGACGTTATGGTAACTGCCCTCGATTTTTTTTACGAGCGGGAACGCTTCGTCCTGGATGCCGTAAGCGCCGGCTTTATCCATGGGGGAACCCGAATTCACATAAGCCTCGATCAACGCTTCGTCTAAGAGGTTGAAGGTGACTTTGGTGACCACGGTGCGATTGACTTCGAAGTTCGAGGCCATCAGTGTGTAACCGCTGATGACTTTATGGGTTTGACCCGAAAGAAGGCGAAGCATCGCTTTGGCTTCCTCGGGCGTGGTCGGTTTGCCCAACTTCCGTTTTTTGAAGTATACGATGGTGTCGCAGGCCAAAACCGTGTCTTTTGGATAACTTAAAAACACCTCATAGGCTTTCATTTTGGATATTTCGAGAGGAAGTCCGCTGTCGCTGGCCCGAATCGACCGTTCGTCGACTTGGGGGGCCACGACCTTGAAATCAGACGTCACTTGATGGAGCAACTCACGGCGTCGGGGTGAGGATGAAGCCAGGATGAGCATTAGGCGTTTTTATTCATGATGACCGGAATGATCATCGGGTTGCGCTGCGTCTTCAAGAACAAGTACTTGCCGACGGTGTTTTTGATCGTTTGTTTAATCTCGTTGAAATTGACGCGGTTTTTCATCAATTCGACCAACGATTCATTGACCATGGCTTCGGCGCCGGCAATCAGTTTGCCCGAGGTTTGGTAGACAAACCCGGCCGTGGTGATCTTCGGCGGCATGAGCAACTGCGACTTATGGCTGTCGATGGCGACGATAACCGAAACCATACCGTCTTCGGCCAAGATCTTTCGATCGCGGATGACGGCGGTGGAAAGCCCGTTGATATCGCGCCCGTCAATGTACAAGGCGTCGGCCGGCACCCGGGGGCCGCGGCTGACCACGCCCTTGCGCAGCATCAAGGTATCCCCATTGCCGCAGATGAAGGTGTGGTCTTCGGCCATGCCGAGCGATTGAGCCAGTTCGGCGTGGAGTTTCAGCATTCGGTACTCGCCGTGAATCGGCATGAAGTAGCGGGGTTTGAACAGCTTCAGCATGAAACGCAATTCTTGACGGGCGGGATGGCCCGACGAGTGGACGTTATAAAGAATCGAGTTCACCAAGACGTTGGCGCCGGCGCGCGTCAGTTGGTTGACGACTTTATTGATGCTGAGTCCGTTGCCGGGAATCGGGCTCGATGAAAAGACAACCGTGTCGCCGGGAATGATCCGCAGCTGGCGGTGCTCGCCATTGGCGATTCGCGACAAGGCGGCCATCGGTTCTCCTTGGGAACCGGTGCATAGGATCAATGTTTCTTCGGGACGAAGCGTCCGCACGTCCTCGATGGCAATCAGGCTCGTGTCCGGGATTTTGATGATGCCCATCTGGCGCGAGAGCATGACGGCGTTTTCCATCGATCGTCCGATGACGACGATTTTCCGTTTATAAGTCACTGCCACTTCGATCAATTGCTGAATCCGGGAGATGTTGCTGGAAAAGGTCGAGATGATCAACCGCCCGGGGGCGTTTTTGAAAATGTCGTTGATGGCCCCGATGATGTTGCGTTCGCTCGGGGTGTAGCCTTCGATTTCGGCGTTGGTGGAATCCGACATCAAGAGGTCGATGCCCTCGGTGCCCAAAGAGGCGATTTTGCCGAGGTTGATGTCTTCCCCGATTGGGGTCAGGTCAATCTTGAAATCACCGGTGGTGACGACGCGCCCCTCCGGGGTGTCGACGCAGATGCCAAAGGCATCCGGAATCGAATGCGTCATGTGGAAAAAGGAAATGCGGAAATCGTCGATTTTAATTTCCGACGCTTCGGTGTATTCGATGATTTTGACGTTTTCCTTGATGCGGTTGTCCTCAAGTTTATGACGGATGAAAGCCGCGGCCAAACGCGGGGCGTAGATGACCGGTACGAAGACATGCTGCACCAAAAAGGGGATGCCGCCGATATGGTCTTCGTGGCCATGGGTAATGATCAAGGCCTTGAACTTGCTACGGTTGTTCTTGATATGGGTGTAATCGGGAATCACGTAATCGACGCCCGGTAGGTCTTCTTCGGGGAAACGGACCCCGGCGTCGATCATGATCAGCGTCTTGTCGTTTTCAATACAATAAGTGTTTTTGCCGACTTCGCCTAAGCCACCGAGGGCATAGACGGAGACCGGCGAAGATAGAAGTGTGCTAGCCATGATAAAACTGCTCCTTTAAAAACTTTGGACATCACATTATGAATATCGGCGGAAGTTTGGTTATATTATACCTTTTAAAAAGAAAAAATAAACAATTATGCTATTCTATTGGGCAATTTCGGCATTTTCAATCGTTTTGAAAGGATCGTTTTTGTCGATGCGATCATAAAATAAGATGCCGTCAAGGTGATCGATTTCGTGCTGTACGACGACGGCCTCATAGCCGCGGAAAGTCAATTCGACTGGTGCGTCCTTAAAAGCTTCGTAGGCTTTGATGACGACTTTATGGTGTCGGTAGACATAGCCTTGGTATTCTTGATCGACCGACAGGCAACCTTCCCCTTGGGGAAGATAGGTCATTTTCACGGAACTGGAAATGATGATTGGATTCACCAAGGCGTATTCTAAAAGCCGATCCTCTCGAGGAAAGTAGATGACGAGCATGCGCAGGTTGAGCCCGATTTGGGGCGCCGCCAACCCGACGCCTTCGCGCAGATGGTGCTTCTCGGCGTATTCGTGGTCTTGACTATGTTTGAGGTAATCGCGCATGGCGATCAAGGTTTGTTTATAGCGGGGCGCCAATGGCAAAGGCACCGGCAAGCTGCGCTTGCGGAGATACGGCGCGTCGTCTTTGTAAATCTTGATTCTCATCGGCCTTATTATCTTATCTTAATTATGCGTCAAATCAAATGCTTTTGCTTTCTTTTAACTTTGTTAATTGCTATTGTATCAATATGGAATTCATCGAAGTGATTCGCCTTGCCGAGCAACTGAACGAATCAATCAAAGCCGATCCGCGCTATCAAACCTTGCTGGCCTTGGAACGGGACATGGACAGTAACGACGAAGTGGCCGCTTTGGCCGATGCCATGCGCCAAAGCGCGATCGATTGGGAATCCATTCCCGAGGGCGGCCTTCGTCGAGATGAAGCCCAAAAACGTTTACACCAAGCCAAATTGGCCTTGGACTGCCACCCGTTGGTCCGTCGCTACTACGAAGCCTATGGAGCCGTCCGAGTGCTTTACGACACCATACAAAAGGAAATATTTACGCCTTTCAACCTTCATGTTTGCGGAGGCGAGCGCTGATGCGCATCATCGGCGGCACCCATCGCCATCGCATGATCAAACTTCCGACCGTCCGCGAAACGCGGGCGACCCGCGACGCGGTTCGTGAGGCCATCTTTTCCGCTCTGGGAACCTGGGTTCACGGGGCTTTGGTATTGGACCTATTCGCCGGATCGGGCGCCTTTGGCCTCGAAGCCTTGTCCCGGGGAGCCCACTCCTCGATCATGGCCGATCATAATGACATCTGCATCAAGACGATTGCCGAAAACGTCGCCAATCTCAAATTGGATGGGGCCGTCTTGTGGCATTCCAATTACGAAGCCAGCCTGCGGCGTTTGGCGCGCGAGGGCTTACGTCCGAGCCTCGTCTTCCTCGACCCGCCCTATTATGACAAAATCTGCGAAAAGATCATCGATCAGATGCTGGATGGAAGTTTGCTTGACGAACACTTCGCCATCGTGACCGAAACCCAAAAGCCGCTTCAAATAAATGAAGCCAAATTCACCACGGTCCGCTATTATAAATATGGGATCACCCACGTCGCCATCATGTGGAGGTAAACTATGCGCATCGCCATTTATCCGGGCAGCTTTGACCCGATCACCAACGGGCATCTCGACATATTGAAGCGCGCCCTTGGCATTTTCGACCGCGTCATCGTGCTCTTGGCCATCAATCCATATAAAGCCACGACGTTTTCGGTCGCCGATCGGCTGCAGTTGCTTAAAGAGGCGGTTGCCCCGCTCGGTTCCCGCGTCAGCGTCGACAGCACGTCGGGTTTGTCGGTCCGTTATGCCAAGGAACACGGGGCTACGGCTCTCGTACGCGGCATGCGGGCGGTACCTGATTTCGAATATGAGTCCCAAATCGCCGCCGGCAACGAATTCATCGACCCCGACGTCGAAATGGTCTTTTTCATGTCGCGAAGCCAAGCGACGTTCATTTCCTCCTCGACCATCAAGCAGTTGGCCCAACAAGGGGTCGACATTACCCCGCTGGTACCTGAAAACGTCCATTTATTCTTAAAGAGATTTTATAAAGTTTGATTAGCGTCGCCGGATGATGAGCGACATTTGCCGGCCGGTGATCCGGTCGCGCGTGGCAGAAAAGAATCGGTTGGCATCCGCATAAGTGTCGATGCCCGACAAGACGATGTTGGCGGCCGGCACCCCGGCTTTCCGCAATTGCCCGAAATTCAAAAGCGCGGCGTCGAAATAGTAGCGGCCGTCGCTTTTTTTAATGCCGTAATGGCACTCGGGGTTGCTTGACAAGATGACGTTTTTGGTTTCTTCGTCAATTTCGGCATGACCGAAAGAAAGGGATGGGCCGATGTAGGCGCGGATGTCGCCAGGTCGGCTTCCCTCGTTATGAATCAGGTGGTTGACGGCTTTTTCGGTGATGCGTTTCAAGGTGCCCGGGACTCCGGCATGAATGATGGCTACCCACTTTTTCACGCGGTCGTAGAGGAAAACCGGCACGCAGTCGGCGTGGAAGATGGCCAAGGCCAAGCCGGTGTCGTATGTATACAAAGCATCGGCCGGGATGCCGCTTTCAAACGAATGGAAACCGGCGCCGCCGTCGGCACGAGTCACTTTCTTCATGACGTCGCTATGGCTTTGGTGGGTGATGACAAGACGCGCGGGAGTGAGCCCGAGGTCGGCTAATAGGGCGTCGCGGTTTTTGGCGACGGCTTGAGGATCGTCGCCGACATGGTAGGCGAGATTCATCGAAGCGTAAGGTGCTTTCGACAATCCTTCAACGCGAGTGGTGGTCACCGCGGTCAGGTATTTGGGCGTCGGCCAGATATTGTATTCCATATGAAAATCCTTCCCGAACATTATAACATGGAGACGAAGCAATAAAAAAAGCCGCTCATCGAGCGGCTGTCCATCAGGTCTATTGGGAGAATTCTTCGGTATGGGTCCAGGCGTGAGAGAGCAATTCGGCTTTCTCGTAGGAAGTGGTTCCCGCGGCTCCGAAGAACACTTCGCTGATGCCGAGTTCAAATGGGTTGCTCTCGGTCAAATCGAAGAGGATGACTGTCGGGGTGACGATGTTCGAACCGTCTTCAAGACCGTCGATATTGGAATCGGTGATGTAGCCTTTGACATAGTACCAGGAGTTTTCGGCCACTTCGGCAGCCCGTTCCAAGAAGGGATCGTTGCGGTCGATGAACCGTTCCCAAGCCGTGGTCGTGTAATTGTCGTCGGCATCGACCGTCTCATCGGTGAAGATGGTGTAGAATTTGAAACTGGAATAGGTGTCTTTGTCGTAGAAACGGCTCGTTTTCGTGCGGAGCAAGTCAACGGCCGGTTGCATTTCTTCGCAGCCGGTGCAGTCTTCCTGCACGAAGATCACAAAGAATTTTTCACCGTATTTGTCATCGTTTTCCATCATGGCGTCGATGAGTTTCTGGGCGTCGGAATTTTCCTCGCCGTCTAGTGACTTGTCGTATTTACGGTAATAGGTCTCGGCGCTGTTGGCGTTGTCGGCGATGCCTTGAATCCATTCGGAAATCGAGGGAATCGAAAAGATGACGGCGAATATGATGCCGACGATCAATAACGGTTGCACCCACGCGGTTTCCTTAATCCAAGTCCAAATCCGCGCGAAGAAGGCACCGATTACTGTTAAGAATTTTTTCATTCACGAACCCCCTATATATACATATAGCACGTTAATATTATCAAAGGACCGATTTGTTTTCAATAAAAAGTTACGGTTATGGTTCTACGAATAACCTTCATCAGTATACTGCTTTAATATTGGTTATCAATTCAATGTGGGCCGAATGACTGAATGATGGCGACATCACCATTTCTCATGATGCCATTTGCCGTCTTCGTAGCGGTCGCGAACCTTCTTGGTTTCTTCGGGATACCCGATTGCGATCAAGGCGATGGGAACGATGTGAGAGGGCAAAGCTAAGGTTTTCGAAATGAATTTGGCCCATCCGGTCAAAGCGAAGATGCCGATCCAAACGGCGCCAAGACCCAAGGCGTGGGCGGCCAGTAAGATATTTTCGGTCGCCGCCGAACAATCCTCAAGCAAAAAATCATGGACCGGCTGGGCGATTTTATCACCGCAGACGGCGATGGCCAGCGGCGCTTGGTCCAGCATCTTGCCGAACATGCTTTTGTCTTTGAGGCTTTGCCGCGTGGCGGGTTCGGTTATCGTCACGAAGTGATAGGGACGCCGATTATGGGCGCTGGGGGCGGCCATCCCGGCGGCTACGAGTTGCTTGACGAGGGCTTCGTCAAGGGGATCGGGTTTGTAAGCCCGGATGCTGCGCCGGGTCGTGATGGCGGTCAAGGCGTCAAGCATCATTTATCCTCACGGTTGAAAAAGGCGTCGGTCAAATACCGAATGACCGATTGGCGCCGTATGATTCCGATGAAAATCTGTTGGTCGTCGACGACGGGAATGTAGTTTTGCTGTACGGCCAACGACAATACGTCTTCGATCGGGGCCAATACCGAAACGGCGGTGTAATCTTTGACCCGAGGCACGCGCCGCATCGGGATGTTCTCGGCTTGGCCGAGGTCGAATTGCTTGCGGTTTTTAATGTACCACAATACGTCGCCTTCGGTGATCGTACCGACGTAGTTGCCCTGGCGGTTGACGATGGGGATGGCCTGATAATGGTAAATTTCCATTTTTTCAAGTGCTTGGCGAAGCGAAAAGTCGTCGTAGAGGAATTCGACGTCACTCTTAGGAGTTAGAAATGTCAGGATATTCATGGCTTAATTATAACACAAACGATTATTTGAATAGGGAGCGGCTCCGGGCTAAATAACCGCCGGTGACCGTTTTGATGTCTTCGCAGACGACCATGGCCGCCGGATCGATGCCCAAGATCTCTCGGGTCACGACATCTTCGAGTCGTCTTCGGGCGATTACTTTGACCACGACGCGCTTTTCGGCACGGCCTTGGCCGACGATGGTCGTCACCCCATAACCGACTTCCCGTAGGCGATCGGCGATGGCAAGACCGGTTTTTTCACTGGCGATGGCTTCGATCATGCTCATGCCGAAGGCGAGCTTGGTCTCGATGATCGAGCCCATGTAGACACCGGAAGCAAATCCGAAGCTATATACGATGCCCTTAATCGGGGCGGCCGTCAAATCAGTGATGACGGTGCTGGCGACGAAAACCCACATGAATATTTCCACGAGGGCTAAAAGGACGCTTTGGTTTCGGTAACCTTTATTGACGAGAATGATCCGTACGGTGCCCAGAGACACTTCCACGATTTTTGCCACGAAAATGATGAGTAACTCCCACCAAGGGGCCGCCGTGAAAAACCCTACAATCGCATCCCAATCCATACATTACCTCGATACCGGATAATCATAGCACGAATCGTAAAAATGTCTATTGAAATATACTTATATTTCGGCATTGGGTTGTTCGGCCATTTTGAGGAAGGCTTGGGCCAACTCGGGGTCGAATTGGGTTCCGGCGTTGCGCCGGATTTCTTCAAGCGCCTGAGCCCGCGACATAGCCGGCCGGTATGGCCTTTGGCTCGTCATGGCATCGAAACTGTCGGCGATGGAAATGATCCGGGCCCGGTAGGGAATGGATGTGCCTTTAAGGCCGCGCGGATATCCGGTCCCGTTCCATCGTTCGTGATGGCACAGGATGTCTTCGGCGATTTCGGCATATTCCGGCGATGTCAAAAGGATATGGTAGCCGATTTCGGGATGTTTCTTGATTTCGTTCCATTCGCTCTCGGTCAGGGGACCGGGTTTGTTTAGGATGGATTCTTCGATGGCGATTTTGCCGATGTCGTGGATATTGGCCATCATTTTGAGAAGGCTGATTTCCTCGTGACGCAGATTCAAGTACTTGCCAAAGGCTTGGCAAATCAGTGAAACGCGCGAGGAATGGGCTTCTTCGGCTTTGTGCTTGACGTGCAGCGTCCCGATGATGGTGCGGATCGTCTCATGGCGCGAACTGGTCACTTCGGTCAACTTCTTGCTATACATTTTCTTTTCGGCCCGGCGGATCGAATCGATGATCGTCTCGCTTTCGCGGCGGCCTTCGATGCCGAAGGAAACCGAAAAGTGGATGCCGTTGATGGTTTCATTGCGTACGGTCGCATCGATTTCATCAATGATGCGTTCGACTTCTTTCGGGGTGGTGTCATAGAAAATGATCACGAACTCGTCCCCGCCGATCCGCATGAATTCGGTGTTGGCTGGCAGGCGGGCGGCTACGACGTTGGCAACCGTCTTCAAGAGCAGGTCGCCGACGTGATGACCGAAGGCGTCATTCATGATTTTTAAGCCGTTGATGTCGAAGAGAACAAAAACGAGGCGCGGGGAATTGGATTGTTCGAGCCGCTCCAATTCCTCTTGATAAAACCGGCGGTTTTTCAAACCGGTCAATGAATCATGGTACGAGAGATGGAGAATTTGTTTCTCGTCGTTGATGCGTTGGGTGATTTCCTGGGCGAAGATGCTGACGCCGATCACTTGATGGCGATTGTCGATGATTGGATTGTAATGCGATTCGAAATACTTGCCGCGGTTGACTTCGATTTCGGCTTCGGTGACGTGGCTGCGTCCGGACAAAGCAAGATCGATTTCCCGTTTGAGGCGGGCTCGGAAATTATCATCGGCTACGTAATCAAGGAAATGGTCGCCGATTGTCGGGTGAATGCCGTAATAGTTGTACATCGAGTCGGCATGATATTTATTGAAGGTCAAATACCGGTAATTTTTATCAAGAGAGTAGACTTCGATTGTTTGAGCGCTGTCCACCGAAGATTGAAGCAACAGCTTTTGCTGTAGAATCGTTTCTTGGGCTAACAAGCGGGTTCGGTTGTTTTCAAGCGAAAGAGCGACGATCGCCGTCGCAATCGGAAAGAAGACCAAAAACGGAATCGCAATCATGCGGATTGCTGGCAGGACATTCGAGGAAGGAATGATTAAAAATTGGCACATGACCACGAGAATATGGCCAACGAAACCCAAAATGTAGAACTTGAAGAAATGCGGCCATGACGAAGGGATGAACTTTTCGATCCCGTGCCAAGCCAATCCAAGCAACGAGGAGACGGCGATCGTGGCCACCCCAGCGTACATACCGCCGCCGCCGACCACGAAAATCCGGTAGGCGATTCCGGCGATGGCGCTCACGAAAGTCACGATCGGTCCGAAGAAATACCCAGACACCAAATATAAAACGCTGCGGCCGTCAAAAATCAAGCCGGCTTCAAACTCGAAGGGGAAGGTCATGATCAAGACCCCGATCAAGCCGACGAACAAACCGATGATCACGTTTTTCATGAGGCCTTTTTGGGTGTTGGTGAAACGCGATACCTGATAAATCAAAACGGTTCCGAACAATAGCAGGATGTTCAGGGTGAAGCCGCGGACCAAAGCCAAAAAATCATTGGTATTCATTTAAAAATCCTTCACGGAGAACGATGTTTCTGCCGGTACATCAATTGATCGACCGAAGCCATGAATTGGGGCAAAGACTTGTAGGTATGGTAATCGAACAGGTCCACCCCATAACTGCACTTGATTTCAAATGGGAAACTGCCATTTTGATTAAAGGCGTTGAGTTTCTCGATGAAGGTTTGGCTGACGTTGGTGATGGAAGTCGATTTATTGACGTGGAAGAAGACGAAAAATTCGTCTCCGCCGGTCCGAGCGATGAAATCATTCGGAGAGAAGGTGTCCGTGAGGATTTTCGAAACGGCCATGAGGACCTCGTCTCCGACGAAGTGACCATGGGTGTCGTTAATTTTTTTGAAATTGTCGAGGTCGATCAGCATGCCGGCAAGGTTCAAGTGGGCGGATTTCGGTTTGATCGAGGACACGAAGCGTTCGAATTGGCGCCGATTGTTGAGCCCAGTCAGGTAATCGGTATACACCCGTTGGGTTTGAATGAATAGGAAAATCATCAAAACCGACAAAGCCAAGGCTGGGTTGACAATCAAGGTTCCATAAAACATGGTTTGGAGAATGCCGGCCACGAGAGGCGGCAGTGCGAATAAAAGCATCGGAACGAAGGCATGCTTCGACAAATTGGGGCGTTGCCATAAAACCACGACAATCCCAAGGAGGATATAGAAGTATGAGAAGATGATGTGCAAGAAGAAGAGCGGTCCGCGTACATACACGTTGGCGGCGGTAATCGTGAAATACCAACCGGTGAATATCGAGACAAACGAGACGATTCCGGTAAGGACAATCGGGAGGATCATCAGCAAAATGACGGCGCGGTGTTTCTTAAAATCGTAATTTGCTTCATGCAATATGTAATAAACCCACATCAAAGCGGCCGTCGGCAAGGCGATGAAACCGACGAAATTGAAAAAATAATGGAAGAAAACGGCCGCGGGGTTGACCACAGAGGCGCTCAGCTCGATCATGATTTCGCCAAAAAGTAAATAGGCGGTCAAGGAAATCAGTCGCTTGAAGGAACGGCTCTCGCGAATGTGATAATCTTTGTTGGTGATCAGGCTCAAATAAACAATCAACAGGATGATTAGGGAGTAAAGGTTGGTTTGGATATTGTAGATAGAAGTAAGTGCCATGTTAAAAATTATTTTACCAAAAAAAAGGGTTTTATAGAATAAAAAACGATAAAGAGGCATAAACGGGCGCTCAAACGATCGATTTGCATCGCATTCCCCTCGCTTAAGCGCGGAAATGGGACCGCTAAAGAAAAAAATATTCCCGAACCTTCAAACAAGGGAAGAAGGGCCCGGCAATATTTCGATGGTCGACTGGCGGAGAAAGAGGGATTCGAACCCTCGCAGGCCTTGCAACCTCTATCAGTTTTCGAAACTGACCCCTTCAACCGCTTGGGTATTTCTCCGTTCGATATTATAGCATGGCTTTTCGATTTGCCAACTGCTAATGGTCGCCAAGCCTTCAATTGTTTATCAGGGTCCATAAGTATATAATACTTTCGAGGTTTTTTAATGCTTATCGCCATCTTCCCCCAACTGCCAATCAGCCCGGTATTGCAAGACGTATTTGCGCTCATTGCCATATTATTGCTAGTTTTGGCCATTGTCGGGCCCTTGTACAAAATGGCCATGCGCCGGCGGTACGACTCGGCTTTGTCGCAAACGTACAATTACCGCATTTTTGCGATTGATTTCGACTTGAACAAAGTCACATACTTCGACAAGAAAAATCCTCGCAATCTCAAGACCTCGGACATCGATTATTTCCTAAAGCAATATCGAGACGAAGACTTGTATCGCGTGAAGAATTGGCTCATGCAATTGCTTGACGAAAAAGCGAACACGCCTTGGCATTTGGAGGCCCAAGCCATCATGAGAGTTTCCAACCGAGCGTATTTCTCGGTCTTGGAAGTGACCAAGATCGCCTATCAGCAAAAAATCATTCATTTGAATAGCTATTTGCTTCAGTACCTTTCGCCGCGCCGCGGGCCATCCCAAAACCATCGGTTCAACGTCATTGGGATCGACGAAGCCAACCGCCGGCTACAAAAAAGCCAAGGCAATCGCGGCGCCACCTACGTGATTCGTTTCTTCTATAAGAAATATCAAGGGAATACCGGCAATTACATATCGCCGATTTTCCTAAAAAAACTCAAGGACAAAATCACCAACTTCTTGGGAGTCGGCCTCTTTCTGATCGAACAGGAAGAACCTGAGATTATTTTGTTGGAAACGAAGAACATCACCACCAACGAACATCGGCAAATCGCCCACTCGATTGCCCACACCATCGTCAGGAACCTGGAAGTCAGCGGATTGAAAGAAGAGGTTTCATTTACGGTTGGCGTGGTTGAAAACAAGTACTTCCCCCACCAATTCCAAGCCTTGCTCGAACATGCCCGCTTGATGGCCGGTCAAGCCGAAAAGGCCGAATCCATGGTGGCCATCTACGATCAAAACCAAAACTACTCCGAGATCACGGCCCGAGCGATTGATTTGGAAGTAATCGACATCCTCAAAAGCCGTAAATTCGACATTGTGTATCAACCGATATTGAATTTGGAGAAATACGACACCGACGCATATTTGGTCACTATATCGATCAACTCAACCTTGACTTCCGACATCATGAAATTGTGCCAGATGGCCGGGGATTCATCCGATTGCCGCGAATTGATGTCGGGTATGGCCAAGCAGATTTTGATTGATTTCACCTCGGAACGCACGAACCCCGACCAAGCCATGTTCTTTCCAGCCAGCGTCTACGCCAATTCTTTCATCACCAAGAGTTTGGCCATGATGAAACGAGCCCGGGAAGCCAACATCGTGCTCGTGTTCGACGAAATGGAAATCAACGATTTTGACACCAGTCTCGACGTCATCACCCAAATGATGAAGGGCTACCACGATCGAAGCATGAAAACGGCTCTCACTTTTTCAAACGTCCATTTGCTGTTGGACAATGACATCTACGCTTTGTTCGATTATTATATTCTCGACCAAGACCTGACGAGTGAAATCGTGGCCGACAATCGGCAACGCGTCGACGTGCATGGCTTGATCGAAACTTTGAAAAAATTCGATCGGCCGATCATTGCCACCGGCATGTCCGATTTGGAAAGCGTCGAGTTGCTGGCCAGTTTCGAGGTCATCGGCGTAGCTGGCGACGCCATCGCCCCGGCCGCGGCCGAATTGCCGAAAATCGATACCAAGACCAAGACGATCACCCGCATCCGCCAATTTGAAAACACCAAGAAGAACTAGAGGAAAACTTATGGAAAACGCCAAAATCAAAAACGAGAGCATCACCCGCCGCGACGACGATTTCGCCAAGTGGTATACCGACGTCTGCCGCAAGGCCGAATTGATGGATTACTCTTCGGTTAAAGGCTTTATCATCTATCGTCCTTATGGCTATGCCATTTGGGAACAAATCCAAACTTATCTCGACCGTCAATTCAAAAAGACCGGCCATCAAAACGTTTATATGCCGCTCGTGATTCCCGAAAGTTTGTTCAACAAGGAAAAAGAGCACGTCGCCGGCTTTGCTCCGGAAACCTTGATTGCCACCCAAGGCGGCCAAGAGAAACTCGAAGAGCGCTTGATTGTTCGCCCCACGAGCGAGGTGCTTTTCTGTGAGCATTATGCCAAGGTCGTGTCCAGCTACCGCGATCTACCCAAGAAATACAACCAATGGTGCTCGGTCGTCCGTTGGGAGAAGACCACGCGTCCGTTCCTGCGCGGGTCGGAATTCCTTTGGCAAGAAGGCCATACCATCCACGCGAGCGAACTGGAAGCCCGCCAAGAAACCCTCCAAATACTTGAAGTCTACCGGCGGCTCGGCGAAGAGTTGCTGGCGATACCTTTCCTGACCGGTCGCAAGAGCGAAAAAGAAAAATTTGCCGGGGCTAAGGAAACCTACGGCATCGAAGCTTTAATGCATGACGGCAAATCGCTTCAAAGCGGAACCACCCATTACTTTGGGACGGGTTTTGCCGAGGCTTTCGGGATTAAGTTCCAAGATCGCGATAATGTTTTAAAGCCGGTTCACCAAACCAGTTGGGGCGTCAGCACCCGATTGATTGGCAGCATCATCATGGTGCATGGCGACGATAACGGGTTGGTCCTACCACCCCATGTCGCCCCGATTCAAATCGTGATCGTCCCGATTCAAATGGCCAAGCCGGGCGTCCTCGAAAGCGCTCGCGAATTAACTCGGCAGCTTGAAGGGGCCGGCTATCGGGTTCACCTTGACGAATCGGAGCAAACCCCGGGCTGGAAATTCGCCGAATACGAAATGAAAGGCGTTCCCCTTCGCCTTGAAATCGGCCCCCGCGACATCGATAACCAGGTCGTGGTCGCCGCCTTGCGCCACGATCACAGCAAACAAACGATCGCCCGCGCCGACGTGGTGATGACGGCCGGTAAATTGCTTCAAGACACCCATGAGGCCATGCTGGCCAAAGCCCAAGCCCATTTGCATAGTCACATTGTCCCAGTCGCCAACTTGGATGATTTATTGAAAGCCGTGGAAACCGGGTACGCCAAGGCCATGTGGTGCGGTTGCCAGGAATGCGAGGACAAGGTCAAGCAACTGAGTGCGGCCACTTCGCGGGTGATGCCGTTTGACCAAGCGCCGTGCGGCGATCGCTGCGCCGTGTGCGGCCGTCCGGCCAAGCACGTCATTTATTTCGCCAAGGCCTATTGATTTTCTCGGCGTGATTATCGTTGAAACAAGGTGGTGTCGATGTTAATATTTAGTGGCACCATGGAGCAATACCCAAGTTGGTGAAGGGGCGTCCCTGCTAAGGACGTAGGTCGGGTTACCGGCGCGAGAGTTCGAGTCTCTCTTGCTCCGCCAGTGGCAAATTACGCATCAACCGATGCGTTTTTTTGTGGCCTGCGTCTCATGATTTTTGCATTGGCTGCTCGCATATGTGATAAATTATTGAATAAAGGATTTTTACAATGAAACAAAAAGCACTGCAGGTCAAGATTGTTAGCTCGAAGCGCCAATTGCGCCAATTCATTGATTTTCCGGTCAAATTGTATCGCGGGAACCATTATTTCACGCCCTATATCTATGAAGACGAGGTTAACAACCTGACCCCGAGCAAAAATCCGGCCAGCCGCTATTGCGATTTCCGCTTGTTTCTAGCTTACCGCGGCCGAAAAATCGTCGGGCGCGTCTGTGCTATCGTTAATAACTTTTCCAACCAGAAGTACGGTCAGAAACGCATTCGATTCAACCGTATCGACATGGTCGACGATCTCGAGGTGACCCGGGCTTTGATTAAAGCCGTAGCCGACTACGGAAAAGGATTTGGCCTCGAGGAAATCACCGGACCGCTTGGGTATTCGGATCAAGACAAAGAAGGATTGCTGACGATGGGATTCGATCAAATCAACATGTTCGCGACCTTCTACACCCATGAATACTACGTCCGCCATTTGGAGGCCTTGGGTTTCCATCCCGACGCCGTTTGGAACGAATACCGCATCTACATCCCCAAGGAGATTGATCCGCGTTTCGTCAAAATCGGGGAATACACCGCCCAAAAATACAAGGTCCACATCACGCGGCCCAAGAGCAAGAAGTCCAAGGATCTCAAACCCTACATCCATCAAGTCCTCCATTTGATGAATCGGGCTTACGACCATTTGTATGGTTATGTCCCGATTGCCGAGGACCAAATGGATCTCTTGGCGTCCCAATACCTACCGATGGTCAACTTGGATTACCTTCAAATCGTCTGCGACGAAAACGAGAAAGTCGTCGGCGTCGGATTGATGATTCCCTCCCCGTGTCGCGCCTTGAAGCGCAGCCGCGGGCATTTGTTCCCGTTTGGCTTCATCGGCTTCATGCGGGCTCTCAAGAAGGCCAAGCACCTCGACATGCTGCTCGTGGCCGTGGAGCCGGAATTGAAGAACTCCGGCATCTTGGCGATGATTTTCACCGAAGCGGTCAAAAACGCCATTCGCAACGGCATCGAATTTGCCGAGACGGGGCCGGAATTGTCCGACAACATGAACATCAACCTGCTGTGGAAGTCCTTCGAACACGTGCAACATAAGGAAAGAAAGTGTTTCGTCCGGTCGATTGACGTCGAATGATGGTCTATAATTAAAAAATGGACGGTTCTAAAAGAAAAAGAAAAATCGTCAAGTCCCGTCACTGGTTGCTACTGATCATCATTCGGATTCTTGTCGCCCCAGCCATTTTCGTTTATTTCTGTTTCCGCTACCGGTTATTGCGACTTAAGAAGCGCGGCCCGTTGCTCATATTGATGAATCATGTCACCGAATTCGACGTGCTCTTAACCGATACCTTGTTCAATTTTCCAGTCTATTTCGTCGCCAGCGAGCAATTGCTCAACAAAGGCTTTTCCAGTTGGCTATTGAACTACGTTTTTGCCCCGATTCCCAAATCCAAGTCCATGAGCGACATCAGCATCGTCCCCCGCATCAAACGGGTTTTGAACGAAGGCGGTAACGTCGCCATCTTCCCGGAAGGGAACATGACGATGACCGGCACGATGTCCTCGATGCCCCCGGCCATCGGCAAATTGATCAAATTTCTGCAAGTGCCGGTCGTTTTCCTTGAATCCTACGGCCTGTACTTTTCGAGCCCGCGTTGGTCGCGTTACCGCAAATTCGGTCCGACTGGGATTCGTATGAAACGCATCATGGAAGTGGCCGATTACGCCGAGTTGAGCGGCGAGGAAATCACCGACATCGTCAAGGCGGAACTGCATACGAACGCCTATGAACAGCGGCCGGTGCGCCGCTACCGCGGCTTTAAAAAAGCCGCCGGTCTGCATCGGCTTGTCTTTGTTTGCCCCCAGTGCCATCAACCATTTGGCATGCATTCCCACGGATCAAAACTTTATTGTGACCAATGCGGCTACGAAGGTACCTATGACGTATTCGGCTATGTCAATGACGCGACCGGACGCCACGATACCGTACGCTTGGACGCCCAAGTGAAGCGCGATTACCTAGCCTACGTCAAAACGCATGTTGATGACATCACCTTATCCGACGAAGTCACGATCCGCTACTTCGTGGCCGGGGCCAAGCGCCGGTCGCGGCAATTCAACCAAACCTTCACCTTGACCAAGGAAGGCGTGACCATCTCTGATGGCGGCGGAACGAAACAATACCCATTTGACGACATCCTATCGTACACGATGCAGACACGCCGAAAATTCATCATTTATGTTCATGGAAATTTGTCGATCGTGGCCAAAATGCCACAATCGGCTTCTTCATATCAGTATTTGATTACGATGCAATTGTTACACAACCATCACCAATATCTGAAAGGGTCTTGCGAACATGAATATTTTTCAAATCCTGACGACATTACCGGCCTCGGACTTTAATTCCTATTGGTCGGTCGTCGTCCAAATCGTCATCCTGTGCGCCTTGCTGCTTTTTTCGAACATGCTGAGGCGCAAGGTCAAATTCATTCAAAAATCCCTCATACCGACCACCATCATCGCCGGGTTTTTGGGCTTAGGCATGAAATATTTGTTGAATGACGGGCTGAACGTTGCCCTCGACAGCACCCCGCTCATCACCAGCGAGTTCATGTCGATCGTCACTTATCACATGATTGCCATCGGGTTCATCGCCTTGGGGCTCAAGGGGTCGGAAAAATTGGCCCGCGTCCGCCAAATCAAACAAGTAAGCCCCGTTAAAAGCGGGCTGTTGATCGTCAGCACTTACGTCATGCAAGGCATCGTCGGCCTGGCAGTCACCATCATCGGGGCTTTGGTCTTCAATGAAATTGCCGCTTATTCGGGCATCTTGCTTCCGATGGGTTACGGCCAAGGGCCGGGACAAGCCAATAACATCGGCTTATTGTATGAAAACGCCGGTTTCCTCGGCGGTCGATCCTTTGGCTTGACCATTTCCACCATGGGTTTCATTGCCGCGGCAGTCGGCGGCGTCATTTATTTAAATGTTTTGGTCCGCAAGGGCAAAATCAAACCATTGGACCGAACCGACACCAACAAGCCGGCCTTGACCTCAATCGTCGAAGGCAGCGATGAGATTCCGGTCGTGGAGTCCGTCGACAAGATGAGCATTCAAACGGCCATCGTCGGCCTCGTCTATCTACTGACGTGGTTATTCATGATTGGCCTTACCTATCTCTTGACTTTGGCCAGCCCCGCATCTGACGGCTTTATCCAAAAAAGCGTCATCCCCCTCATTTGGGGTTTCAACTTCATCGTGGCCACCTTCATGACGATTCTCGTCAAGCAATTCGTGAAATTACTTAAAAAAGTCAAACTGATGAAACGCACCTATACCAATGATTTCATGCTCAACCGCATCGCCGGGGTAGCTTTCGACTTCATGATCATCGCCTCGATTACCGCCATCGACATCGAAACGATTTCCTCGCTGGGCATGATCGTGACCTTGGTCATCATCGGCTTAGTGGGGGCGGTCAGCACGTATTTCTACATCCGCTACGTAACAAAGCGCGTTTACCACGAT
>CAZBUP010000017.1:0-25432 GCA_964495145.1 uncultured Staphylococcaceae bacterium
CCTTTTCGCCGGACTTGAAGGTTTTTTCGATGGCTGCAGACCTACAATATGAATTTCCCAGCCCGCCGGATTCCTCCAGCTCGTCAAGCGAAGCTTCATCGAGCCAACCCTCGACGAGCGAAAGCGACTCAAGTTCCAGCCAAACGCCATCTTCGGAATGGGTATCAAGTGCCAGTTATTCGTTCGAACCTGATTCGAGCTTGGATTCAACCCCGGGGATTACAAGGGATGTCTTGACCCGGAGTCTTCCGGCCGTGTTGGTCAATCTCGTCGCGGTGGGCGGTTTCTTTATCTTGAAGAAAAAGAAGATCCTTTGATTTGGCTTGGATCTTCTGATTTCATAAACGCTCGTTTGTTTAGATGATGCTTAGGGTTTTGGCCGTTTCTTTCAAGATGGCGACGGCCTGGTCGAGCATGTCTTTGGTGTGTAAGGCGTTGACCATGCACCGAATCCTTCCGGTGCCTTTGGGTACGGTCGGAAAGACGATCCCGGACACGAAGACGCCCCGCTTTAAAAGCTCGCGCGAGAATTGAAGCGTTTTGGCCTCGTCACCGACGATGATCGGGGTGATCGGGGTTTGGCTTCGGCCGATGTCAAACCCGGCTTCGACCAATTTCCTTTTGAAGTGGCGGGCGTTGTCCCACAGCTTATCGGTATATTCACTCGATTCTTCCAGCATCTTGAACGCTTCAATGATGGCGGCGGCGGCCCCCGGCATCAAGGATGTCGAGAACAGTAACGGCCGGCCTAAATGCAATAGGTATTCGCGGGCGTCTTTGCTGCAGCAGACATAACCCCCGACGACCCCGATGGCTTTTGAAAGCGTACCGATGATGTAATCGACTTGACCGTGCAACCCGAAGTGGTCGACAGTTCCCCGGCCGGCTGTTCCCAAGACGCCGGAACCATGGGCGTCATCGACATAAGTCTGGGCCTGGTATTGTTTGGCCAACCGGACGATTTCCGGCAGGTTGGCGATGTCGCCGTCCATCGAGAAGACGCCGTCGGTAATGATTAATACTTCTTCGTATTGATGTCGCTTTTCGATTAAGATCCGTTCCAGATCGGCCATGTCGGCGTGCTTAAAGACGGCCCGCGAGGCTTTGGACAGCCGGACCCCATCGATGATCGACGCGTGATTCAATTCATCGGAGATAATCAAGTCTTTTTCGCCGGTCACCGCTTGAATGACTCCGGCATTGCAGGCAAAACCCGATTGGAAAACGACCGCGGCTTCTTCGTGTTTGAACTTGGCGATCACTTCGTCGAGCCGTTCGTGGATGTCCATGTTGCCGACGATGGTCCGGACGGCTCCCGCCCCGACTCCGTATTTTTGAATGGCTTCGATGGCGGCTTTCTTTAAACGAGGATGGTTGGCAAACCCAAGATAGTTATTCGATGAGAGATTGATGACCGGACGTCCATTGAGGATGATCATCGCATCGCAGGGTCCTGAGTTGATGGGCAAGACCCGATAGGTCCCGGCGTCTTTCAAGGCTTGAAGTTTTTCTTTGACGGATGCCATTTGCGTGTCTCCTTTTAGGGTATGAGGACCACTTTGCCGCTATTGCCGGAAATCATCGTGGCCATGGCTTCTTCCATTTGGTCGAGCCGGTAGACGTGGGTGACGATTTGGTCGAGGTGCAATTTTCCGGAAGCAATCAAATCCTGGATTTGTTCCCAAGTTTTGAACATGAGGCGGCCGACCACCCCATAGATGCTGATGCCTTTGAATACGACGTCGTTCGAGAAATCGATTTGCAGGTTTCCGTCGCCGATGCCCAGCATCGACATTTTCCCGCCGCGCTTCAGGTATTTGAAGGCAGCTTCGATCGCTGTCTTGTTGCCCGAGAATTCGGCCACGACGTCGACGCCTTCATGATCGGTTTCTTCCATGACGCGTTTGATCACGTCTTCGGTTTTCGGATTGATGACGACATCGGCCCCCAAGCGCTTGGCGGCCTCGATCCGGTATTGGTTGACTTCGACGGCAATGACTTTCTTAGCCCTCAAGGCCCGGGCGATGTCAACGCCCATGAGCCCGATCGGACCACAGCCGAGAATGGTCACCGTCTTTCCGGCAATCGGGAAATGCATCATGGTGTGGACGGCATTCCCAAGCGGTTCTTGGATCGATAGATATTTGGGATCGGTCTTCGTATCGTTGACGATCAGGTTACACGCCGGCAGCTTCACGTAATCGGCAAAACAGCCGTCGGTGTCCACCCCGATGATCTTGGTGTTTTCGCATAGATGGTATTCGCCGCGGGCGCAAAACTCGCAGTGATGGCAAACGATGTGGGTTTCGGCCGAGACGATGTCGCCGATTTTCACGTTGGTGACTTGAGGTCCGACTTTGATGACGCGTCCGGCCAGCTCATGGCCGACGGTCAGCGGCGGTTTGATCCGGTTTTGGCTCCATTGGTCCCACTTGTAAATGTGAACGTCGGTGCCGCAGATCGAGGTCGCCAAGACCTTGATCAATACTTCGTCGTCGCCGATTTGTTCCGGGACCGGTTTATTGACGCGTTTAAAACCGGGAGCTCGCGTTTCCTTGATATAAGCAACCATTTCCATTTTTTTGCTCGCCTCCATGTGATGAGTACGAATTCCAAAGAAATTATACCCCTTACGAAGACGACTTTCAAAAAATACCGGATGGGGTTGGCTAATTCAATCAGGCAGAAAGAAATTACGCTAAAAAAGCCGTTTTTCGGCCAATGATACGAATCGTGTCTTGATATTCAAGGCATCATATCCATACAATAACTTCGACCGAGGAATATTGCATGGAATTGAATCAAAAATTGAAAACATTGCGCGAAGCCATGGGACTGACCCAAGAAGAGCTGGCTCTCCGATTGAACGTCTCGCGCAGCGCCATCGCCAAATGGGAACAAGGCCAGGGCTGGCCTTCCCTTGATATGCTTAAATCGCTGGCGTTATTTTTCCATACCTCGATTGACGACCTCTTGGGCGAGCAAGGGGTTCAGCTATTCGAACATCGCCAGAAAAAACGGTTTTGGATCGTCGCTTCGACGGCGATCGTGTCTTTATCTTTGACCATGGTTTCCACAACTTTGCTGATCATTGAATTGAAACGGGCCCAAACCCCGACTTTGGTAAGCGAGGTCATCCGCCTTGACGCGGTCACGCTGACCGAAGACCGCTATGAGGTCGCTTACACCGACGAAGATGACAACAAGACCTTATCCTTTGATAAAAGCGCCGTCAGTTTTCGTGATCTGGACGACTGGTCAATCGCTTTGTCTCCCAACGATTACTTGGCCATCGAGCGCTATGGCGACGAAGTCCGCCAAGCCGTCTTGCTGGACAATGCCCAATCCGACGCCATCAAAGGCTACGATTTGGTGTTTGAAACGCCGAGCGAGGACTACCGCTATTATTACCATGAATATATGGCCGGATTGGATGATTATCCCTATTTGACCATGGCGTCGGACATTCCCCATCTCGAGGAGGCATCCACCCATATTTCCAATCGGTCGATTGCCGGGCAAACCTACTTCTTGAATGCCGTTTCCCATACCATCTATGCCGATAGCGACCTCAGCGCGGATACGCTCATGCATTTCGCCTTGAAACCATTGTCGATGGATGGCGTCGATCGGGAACCGATCGATTCATCTTGGTTCGGCGGTTTGAACATGATCCAAAGCTTGAACACCAAGTTCAAGGGTTACCTCAATAGTTATGCCTATGAAGGGGAAACCTATTCGCTCCGCGATTTGGTTTCTTTCGACGTCACGGTTGCTTTCGTGGCTTCGATTGACCAATTGACCGTGCGCCAATACGATGAGGCCGATCTTCTCATCGGTGAAGTCGATATCATCGACCAGGCCGACATCGACGCCTTCGCCATCGATGAAGCGGCGGCTTATTTGAAATATTACGTCGACGGATCGACGCGCGGACGGACCCTCGAAACCGGCGAATCGGAAACCTTCTATATTGAAAATGGCACCCCGTTGGTGACCGTCTTCGAACTGAGTATTGACGTTGATGATTGATCGGACTTATTTATTGACTTTGGGAACCCGGGTTTTCTTCTCTTCCCGAGTGTCATCTTGCGGGGGATAGTTGAACAACTCGTAATAGCGCTTCAAATATTCGCCCCGGCGCTGGGTCAAGGCCATGAACAGGATGTCGATGATGTTTTGCTGGACGACGCGCGACCGCGTCGAAAAACTGCGCATCCCTTTTCCCAACGAGGAGTGGCGAATATTCAAATTGCACATTTTGCTTAAGGTATTCTCGCCGAATTTGGTAATGCCGATCGTATTGATATTGCGCGAGTTGGCGATTTCGGCGATGTGGATGATGTCTTTGGTTTCGCCTGAATAGGATATCAAGATGGCGACGTCGTTCGGCTTCAAAATCGTGGCCGAGAGGATTTGGGAATGGACGGTGTCGTAGACTTGGCAATCGATGCCCAGCCGTTCGAATTTGAAAGCGGCGTCCTCGGCGATGACCACCGAACCGCTCAAGGCGTAGATGCAGACGCGATCGGCCTGGTCGATGGCTTCCACGGCCTTCTCGACGCAGCGGTCGTCAATGATCTTCAAGGTGCTCGATAGGGCTTCGATGTTCAAGCGGCTGACGAGGCTGACCAGTTCCTTGACGCTATAATCGGCCAAGTTCTTCTTGTCGATGTCATAGAGGCTCTCTTCGTCACCGTTGGCGCTGACGACGTCATGATAAAAGCTTTTGATGAAATCGCGGTATCCCTTGTAGCCGAGCACCGTGCAGAATCGGACGATGGTGGCCGTCGAGCTTTTGCTCTTCTTGGCCAATTCGCTGATGGTCATTTGGCTGACCGCTTCTTGATGGTTCAAGATGTACTGAGCCACCTTCGTCTCCTGATTGGAGAACGAACTGAGCGATTCATTGATACGGATGATGCAGTTGTCCATGGTCGCGCCTTCTTTATGTTGATTTCGAATTGGAAATTATTTTCATTATTATTATAGGCAAATTTTCATCATAGGGAATATGTCTGGGTCAAAATTGTAAAATAATAGCTATATTTTATCTTTTCACTTCGTAATTCATTGTTTTTTATAATTTTCAAGATATCGCGTTTTCAAGGTTTCAACGTCGGCTGGCGTCAGTTTCAACTGCTGGCGGACATAACGGTCCAACGACCCGAAATTTTGTTCGATGGCCTGAAAATACTCATCGAGGAATTCCTTCTTGGCCAGATAGAACACTTCATGGAAATTGATTTCTTCCTCGTCGTCGGGATCGACCGCCATTAAGACTTGCTTGAGCATGGGTTCCATAATCTCGTTGGTGGCCAAATGCTCGCGGTAAATCGTCTCCATGTCACAACCGAGGAGATAAAGAAGCAAGGCGCTGGCGATGCCGGTCCGGTCTTTGCCCGACGTGCAATGCCACAAAATCGCCCCATCCTCGGCCTGAATCAAGATTTGGAAAAACCGGCGATAGGCGTCAATGGCTTCCGGATTGAGGGCCAAGGACCGGTAAATGCCCCGAAAGAACTGCTCAGGCGGCACCGGGATGTCGCGGTCATAAGAATGGTTTTCAAGATAATGGAGCACATACAGGTGATGATGGGCGATGGTCTCGTCAATCAAATCCGGTTTTTTGACATAGGATTTGGTCGATCGGAAATCGACCACTGCTTTCAGGCGATAATCGTCCTTTAAAACCGTCAGTTCGTCTTGGGTCAACCGATGGAGGTCGCTGCTTCTTAGCAACAACTTGTCTTTGATGCGATAGCCGTCTTGGGTAATGACGCCGCCCAAGTCGCGGATGTTGTCAATCGAGGTGAATGTCAAAAACATGGCGGTTACCTGGTCCCTTCGCCATCGACGATGAGGGTCGTGGGACGCGCCGGTATCTCGATGTTTTTATAGGCGACCACGTAGGTTTTCGAGGCCAGGTCGTGGGGGCCTCGATTGCCTGATACGATTGAAATCATGATCAAGGTGATGAAGTTGGGAACCAACGTGAAATAGGCGAATTCCACATAGAGAAGAATCGGCGCCCACAAGTTGAAAAACAGCAACACCAAAAAACGCAGGACGATTTGATGGCGTTTGACCCGGGTGTCGTCGCGGGCATCGGCCAAGCCGAGTTTGAAGAGCCACTGGAACGGAGTCGATCCGTTGGGGCTGATCAAGGGCACCGCCAGATAGACGATTCCGGCGCCGACGGTCAAACTGAAGAGGCTGGTGAAGACCACGACGTAGAAAGTGGCCCGCATGTCACTGACGTAAGTCGGATGCGAGGAAAAGAAACTCAAGGCCGACTCGTAGGCGTTTTCGTAGAAACCAAGCCGTTCCTCCGGCGTCGCGGTGGCGGTGGCCACCGGGTTGGGGCCTTCGCCCATTTCGAAAAAACCGGAATCGAGCTTGGCTTGGTAATACCCGTCGAGGCGCTCGGCGGCCACGGCCCGCTCGTCGTGACTGTAATAATAGACGATCGCGGGGTCATAATGGTCGTCGGGATTGGTTTCTTCGACGTAGGTTTCCTTCAAAGTCAAAAAGCCGTTCGTGTCATTGGCAACGTATAAGTGGGAATCGGCCATCATGTCATGGAGTTCATCGACGCGGTCATGGTAGCCGAACCAACCGAAAGCCGTATGGTAAAGAAGGGTTTCCAGTCCGGCGAAAAGGGCGGCCACCAAAAGAAAATCCATCAACGCCACGAACATGCGCGTCAATAAGAAAGGCTTGGGCAAACTGCGTGGTTTCGCGGTTGTCGCCGGGGTGGGGTTTTTCTGATTTGGCGAGATATCGATATTATTTTTCATGGATCAAAATATTGAGGAAACGAAGACGCGTCCAATCATCGAGTGGTCGAAGAATGTCGATTAATCTCTATTGGACTTTGCACGATCCGATGGCGATGTTCTTCTTGGAGTCGGGATCGAACAAGACGATGGTTTGGCCCACGATGTCAAAGCGGATCTTTTGGTCAAAGGCGTAGTCGACGGCGCCGAATTGGACCGCCGAGAGGATGGTCCCGTCCAGGTTGATCTTGACGGTCGTCTCCATGCCGGAAGGAAGGGTCGAATAGGCCAAGCCTTCAATCGGCCCATTATCCTTGACTAAGAGAAATTCGGGTCGAATCCCGACGATGACGCGTTCGGAGGAAAGGTCAACGGCTTTTTTCGCCGTGAAGTGCACCTTGACGTTTAAAAATTCCAAAGCGATTTCGCGTTCCGATTCCTTTTTAGCCCGGGCTGGGATGAAATTCATGGTTGGGCTTCCGACGAAATCGGCTACGAACAGGTTGCCCGGATTATTGTAGATGGTCAAAGGTTTATCGTATTGCTGCATCAATCCTTTGTCCATGAGGCAGGTCCGTGTGGCCAGGGTCATGGCTTCCAGTTGATCGTGCGTCACGTAAACGAAAGTCGAGTCGGTGTCTTTGTGCAATCGTTTGAGTTCGGTCCGCATTTCGCCGCGGAGTTTGGCGTCGAGGTTGGACAGCGGCTCGTCCATGAACAAAACCTGGGGCCGCGGGGCCAAGGTCCGGGCAATGGCGACGCGCTGTTGCTGACCGCCGCTGATTTCGTTGGGATAACGGTTCCGGAATTCTTCAATCCGAAGCGTCTTCATGACTTCCTCTACCCGTTTTTCGATGTCGGCTTTCTTCCATTTGAGGTTTTCAAGCCCGAAGGAGATGTTTTTATAGACGGTCATGTGGGGCCAAAGGGCATAGTTTTGGAATAAAAAGCCGATGTCGCGCTTGGCCGGGGAAATGTTGACGCCGGTGGTACTGTCAAATACGACCCGGTCGCCGATGATGATTTTGCCTTCGCTTGGGGTTTCCAGTCCGGCGATCATGCGGAGCGTCGTCGTTTTGCCGCAGCCCGACGGGCCCAAGAGCGTGACGAACTCGCGATCTTCGATGACCATGGTCAGATGGTCGACGGCAACGAAATTGCCCCATTTTTTGGTGACGTTGATTAATTCGATTCTTGGCATGATGGATTAGCCCCCTATTCCTTTATCGATGGACGCGCCAGTCAGTTTGTTGATCAAGAGATTGATGCCGATGACGAATAAAACAATCAATAGGTTGATGCCGTTACTGATTTGATTCATGCCATAGACATCGTAGAACTGCAAGACGTTGGTAATCAGCGAGAAGCTGGACGTAATCAAGACGAAGAGCGTCAACTCGCGCATACACGAGATGAACGGCAGCAAATAGCCGCTGATGAAACTGGATTTTTGAATCGGGAACAAGACCCGGGTCATCCGTTTCCACCAAGGACAGCCCGTGATGATGGCCGCTTCCTCGATTTCGCCGGAAACCTGCAGCATGGCGTTGGTACCGCTGCGGGAAGCAAACGGCAAGAACTTGATCGAAGCGGCGATGACGCAGATCAAGATGGCCGACATTTCGTTATTGGTGCTTGACACGTTGAGCCATTGGAAGCCTTTTTTGAACGAAAGCGAGAAGAAAATCGCCCCGAAGCTAAGAGCCGGGATCAAATAAGGCAAGAAGGCCGTACTGGATACGTAGTTGGCGACTCGCGAATGGCGCTTCTTGCTGACGGCGTAACCAATCAGTATGCCAAACGTTCCCGAGATCAAGGATACGATCGCGGCCACGAGGACGCTGCGGCCAAAAGCCCGCCACACCGTGTAGTTGTAGAAGATGCCTTGGGCCGATTGGCCTTGGGCCGTGATCCGTACGTCGAAGTTTTCGGCGCTAAACCAATATTTGAGCGTGAGCGACGACCAGTCGCCAGAAGTTTCCTGGAGGCTTTCAAGCACGAATGAAATAAGTGGGAACACGGCGAAGAAGGTCACCAAGATGACGATCAATCCGCCGACGACCCAGCGCACCCATTCTTTATTGCCGATGCGGAACTTGCTGACTTGGCCCGATTTGCCGCTGATGGTGGTGAAACTGCGGCGTGAACGCGTGAACCAATTGTTCAAGGTCAAAATCAAGACGCTGAATAAGAGCAATATGACGGCCACGACATAGCCTTGGCCTTTCTTGCCGGCGGTTATCAATAATCCCCGCATGACAATCGAAATCGACGTGAAGCTGTTATTGGGATTGAGGAAGGCTGGCACCGTATAACTGGAAATGGAACTGGCGAAAACCAGCAAAATCGTCGATATCAAGGCCGGCGCCACGATTGGCAGGGTGATCTTGTAAAGAACCCGGAAGCGGGAAGCCTTGAGGATGGTGGCCGCTTCCTCCAGGTTGGCGTCCATGTTACGGAGGATGCCCCCAATAAGAATGTAGGCGAACGGGGCGTAGTGGATGCCCAGCACGATCGCGCAGGGAATCAATCCATAGACGAGGTTTTCCGGAACGGTGATTCCGGTCAAAGACTGCAGAATTCCCATCTGATAGTTGGCCGAGGCGATGGTCGTGTTCTTAAAAAAGTTTTCCCAGAACATGGCAATCGACCATGAGGGCATGATGTAGGGAAAGATGAAGATGATGGAGATGTATTTCTTAAAAGGCAGGTTGCTGCGGGTGATGAGCCAAGCCAAGATGCCACCGCCCAAAACGGCGATGGCGCAAGCCAAGAGGGCCATGAGAATCGACTTCCACAAGGGTTGCCAGAAGAAATACGAGGAATAATCACTATTGACGTTGAAAAGCAAATTGGGCCAATGAGCCCAGGTAAAATCGCCTTTCCGGATCGCTAATTCCCAAATATCGTTGATTTCATTGGCTTCGGATATGCTTTGTACCGTAAATGAATCGATAACCAATGAAATGAGCGGATAGACAACCGTGACCGACAGCAAGATCGTGAAGAACAGCAAGATGATGTTCGCCGGTTTCGAGAAAAAGGATTTAGTCGAGTTCCATAATTTGCCAAATGATAGGGTGTTCATTTATCCATCTCCGCTATTAATATTAACAACGGGAGAAACCATGGTGATAGATTTCTCCCGTTTTGAGTCAAAAACAACTGATTAGCGTGATTTTGTTAAGCTTTGTCGTTGCTGGAAACTAACGCGAGAATGGTGTTAATCTGCGCGGCTTTGACGGTGCTTAGGAAGGCAAAGTCTTCATTGATGGACTTTTCGATCCATTCATCTTTGGTCCAGTCGTTGTCGTTGATGCCAACGGTGGTCGAAGTGCACGGATAGTAGTAGCCATACATGTTGGCGGGATCGCCGGCCTTGTTCGGGGTTGACGCATTGTAGCACATCGTTTGATAGCATTCCGGCGTCAATAGGAACCGAGCGTATAAGCAAGCGGTGTAGGGGTGGGCGGCGTTCTTGACGATTTGGCTGTACATGGTGTACATGAAACCGTTGAAGCCATCGATTTCCTTATCCCAGTCGACTGTGGTCATGGCGCTGACTTGTTCTTCACCGACGGTGAATTTGTTGCCGGCAGCGTCTTTCATCTTGGCAAAGGCGCCGTAATAAATGAACGGATCGACGCCGTCTTGAGCGGTTTCAAGGAATTGAGTTTCCTTCATCGCGGTGCCGTCGCTGCTGTGCCATCTGGAGATGTTGGCGATGAATTCTTGGGCGAATTGGTCGCCGCAGGAAGTGTAATCATCACTCTCGGCCCAAGCGGTTCCGTAATAATTTTCATAAGCCGTTTCTAATCTGGCTTGGTTCTCTTCAGCGTAGAGGCTGAGGATGAACGACATGTTGATTTGTTCGGTAATCGGGCTTTGGAATGACAGATTGTCGAGGTGTTCGGCATCATCGGAGGATCCGGCTAATTGCCAGACGTTGTGAAGATCGACGCCCAACGTGCTGTTCGAGAAGAAAATCTTATTGAAATGGATTCCCTTCAGCGGATAGGTGTCAGCTTCGGCCAGACCGAGCGTTTCATGATCGCTTGGAATGTAGTTGAGGGTGATCCCGGCTTCGAGATAGTCCGCCAAACTGCGGGCGTCTTGCACCAGGGCAAAGTCGGCGAAGTAGGAATCATCGGCTTGTTCAAGGGCGGTTAAAAGGGCATAGTCCTTGTAACTGTTGTTGACAAAGGTATTGACATCGTACTCCATCCATTCATAGGTGTCGCAGAATTTTTGGAGGGCTTTGGCCAACGTTGAAGTTAAACCGACGACTTTGAACGTTTGGTCCGAAGCTTCCATTTCGGCTTGTGAGGCCGCTTCGAGCTCGGCGAGCGTCATTTCGCTGGCTTCGGCGACTTTGGCGGCGGTGGAATCATCTTCTACTTCAGATGAACCACATCCAGCCAAAACGGCCGTCGAGGCGAAAAGGGACGCGCACAAAATTATAAATGCCTTCTTCATGTTTTTTCTAATCCTCCCCGGATCTATTTTATGAAAATATATTACCATGCTGTGTATACATAAACAATATTTTTTTTGTAAGCATTTTCATTTTTATATTTTTTTCATTTTGTAATAACATGAATGGTGGTATTGTAGTAGTGACGAACCGCATTTCATCGGCCGTTTGTCGCAGCAAGGAGTCGTCGATGCCGTTAGTCAACACCAATGAAATGTTAAGGGAAGCCCATCGCCATCGCTATGCCGTCGGTTGCTTCAACGTCGATAGCTTAGCCATGGTTCAAGCGGTCCTTCAGGCCGCTGAAGAATCACGCTCGCCGGTCATCTTGTCTTTTTCTCAAGGTTCGCGCGAATTCATGCATCCCGGCAACATTAAAACCTTGATTGAAACGGTCGCCCAAGACATCACCATACCCTACGCCATCCACCTCGATCACGGCAAATCGTTTGAAATCTGCCGCGATTGCATCGACGAGGGTTTCACCAGTGTGATGATTGACGCCTCGGCTCACAGTTTCGAGGAAAACGTCGCTATTACAAAAAATGTATGTGCGTATGCGCATGCACGAGGCGTTTCGGTCGAAGGAGAACTCGGAGGCCTCGACGCTTCCGACAAAGCCGACGCCTCCAACTTCACCGATCCTTCCCAAGCGCAAGCATACGTTAATAGGACCGGGGTCGACAGTTTGGCGGTCTCCGTCGGGACCGGTCACGGCACCCAAAAGTTCCGCCCGGGCGAAATCCCGTCGTTAAGATTCGACATTCTCGAAAAAATCCGTCAATTGCTTCCCGAATTCCCGTTGGTATTCCATGGTTCCAGCAGCGTGTCCGAACATCTCGTCGCGCAATTCAACCAATATGGCGGCCATCTTCAAGGAACGATCGGTATTCCCGAGGAACTCCTCAAGCAAGCCATCGCCGTCAACGTCAGCAAAATCAATATCGGAACCGATTTCCGGTTGGCTTACGTCGGCGCTTTACGAAAATCACTGGCCGAAATCAAAGACCGTTACGAACCGCGCCACTTTCTCGTTCCCGCCCGCGAGGCGGCCCAAGCCTTGGTCGCTTGCAAGATCAATCAGATCTTCATGAGCGCCCACCGCGTCTAGACCAAAGAAATCACTAAGAGCATAGGGAGGAAAATGTTATGCCACTAGTCAATTCCAAAGAGTTGTTTCAAAAAGCCTATCGGGGAGGCTACGCCATCGGCGCTTTCAATGTCGACAACGTCGATATTTTGAAAGCCGTCCTCAAAGCGGCCGAAAAAACCCAATCGCCGGTCATCGTCGCCCTGTCAAGCGGAGCCTTGACTTTCATCGGCAAAGATTACATCCGTCCGGTGCTAGACGCCGCCATGAAATCGATCACGGTGCCGGTCGTCCTGCACCTCGATCACGGCAAAACCATCGAACTATGCAAAGAATGCGTCGACCTCGGCTTCACCAGCGTGATGATTGACGCTTCCTCATATGATTTTGAAACCAACATCAAAATGACGCGCGAAGTGGTCGAATACGCGCACGCCCATAACGTCACCGTCGAAAGCGAACTGGGGGCCATCGCCGGCATCGAGGAAGAAATTCACGTCGATGACAAATACGGCCATTTCACCCATCCCTCCGACGTCATCGAATTCGTCAGCAAGACGAATATCGATAGCCTGGCCATCGCCATTGGAACCGCCCATGGGGCTTTTAAATTCAAACCGGGTCAAAAACCGCAGCTACGTTTCGACATCTTAGCCGAAATCGAAGAAAAGCTTCCGGATTTCCCCTTGGTCTTGCATGGCGCCTCGAGCGTTCCCAAGGCTTCATTGGACGTCATCAATAAATACGGCGGCAAGATGGAAGAAGCCATCGGCATTCCGGAACCCATGCTTCGGGAAGCTTCTGAACACGCCATCTGCAAAATCAACGTCGGCACCGACCTTCGGGTCGCTTACGTCGGCGCCCTCCGCAAAGCCTTAGTGGAAAACCCCGAGCAATTCGATGCCCGGATGTTCATCGTCCCGGCTCTAGACGCCATTACTGCCCTAGTGGCTGACAAGATGATTAACGTCTTTGGTTCAGCCGGCCACGCCCACGATTAAAAAATATCCCTTACCTCCTTATCTATGAGGGAACCGCAACCGTCTATGCTCCTGACGGTTGTGGTTTTCTTTTTCAAATCATCTAAGGTCGATTGGCATTCCCGATCAATCGGCGCCCGAGCGAAAAGTCCATCAAATAATTGGGAAAATAACCAATACGTCGTTTTTGCTATATCCGCATTTTTATGTCAAAATGGATGGGTCGCCAAGGAGATCTTGTGTATATGAATTGGTCGATTGGGTTAGAAGTCGTCGCTCCGCTATTCATCTTCATGTTTGTCGGCTACATCCTGAAAAAGACCCGTCTTGTCAGTCCGCCTTTTATTGAAGGATTGAACAAATTCTCCTACAAATTCACGATTCCGGTCATTGTGTTTTATAACATCTACCAGGCCGATTTTTCTAATTTCAACCTGGATTTGCTATGGTTTACCCTATTGGTATCCACGGTTTTACTCGGGATATTGACGTTGATCATCCATGTTTCGATTCGCGACAACAAGAAAAAAGGCGCCGTCATCCAAGGCTTCGTCCGTATGAATCAAGTCTTGTTTGCCATACCTTTGCTTACGAACATGTATGGAGTGGCAGCAGCCGGCGTGTCGGCCGTGTTGACCTCGCTCATGATTCCAGTTAGTAACATCATCGCCGTGTCAATGCTCACTTATTACCAAAACGACGGTCACATCTCATGGAAGAAGATTGTCATTGGGGTTATTAATAACCCGTTTATCATCGCGACCTTGATCGGATTGGTCGTTTCCTTCGTCAATCTTTGGTTCCCGATCGTCGCCACGTACACACCCGAGCTTTTAGTGAACACAATCGCCACTATCGCCGCGTTTGCCACTCCCTTAGCCTTGATCGCCCTAGGTGCCGACATGTCCTTTACCAAGCAAGAGTTATTCTATGACGTCAAATTGACGGTGCTGATTGCCGTTATTCGATTGATCGTCGTTCCCAGCGTCATCGTCTCACTTGGCATTTGGTATGGGTTCCGCGGCGTGGAACTGGCCGGCTTGCTCGTGGTTTTGGGAGCGCCGTCGGCCGTTTCCGGCTATCAAATGGCGATGCAATTGAATGCCGATTCGCGCTTGGCCCGTCAGGCAATCATCTATACCAGTTTATTGTCGCTATTGACCTTGTCGACATTCATCACGTTGCTTTTCAATTTGAATTTGCTATAAAACCACTCATCATCGGTCGCATGGATGGGGCGCCTTAAGGCGCGATAATCATTTTCTTTACGTTTTTAGTGCAATATGGCTTCCATAGGCATATGCTTATCACGTTGGACCCGCACTATGAATATTCGCAACATCGCCATTATCGCTCACGTAGACCACGGCAAGACCACGATGGTCGACCAACTCTTTAAGACTGCCCATCTTTTCCGCGACAACGAAGTGGCGTCCGAACGTTTAATGGATTCTAACGACATCGAGCGGGAACGCGGCATCACCATTTTGGCCAAAGCCACCGGCATTCAATACAAAGATTATCAAATCAACATCATGGACACGCCCGGGCATGCCGATTTCGGGGGCGAGGTCGAACGCATCATGAACATGGTCGACGGCTGTCTCTTACTCGTCGACGCCTTTGAAAGCACGATGCCCCAGACCCGTTTTGTTTTAAAAAAGGCCCTGGAAGCCCGCGTTAAGCCCATCGTCGTCATCAATAAGATCGATCGGCCGAACATCAACGTCCAAACCACGCTTGACGACGTTTTGGAATTGTTCATCGCTCTGGACGCACCGGAAGATTTCCTCGATTTCAAGGTGGCCTACGCCTCGGGTCTTTTGGGCACGAGCGGGTTATTATCAAACCTCAGCGATCAAAAACGCGGCATGGAAGCCATTCTCGATTTAATCATCAACGAAATCCCGAGCCCGCGCGTCAATCCCAGCGGCCATTTGCAATTCCAACCGAGTCTCCTCGATTATAACGACTTCGTCGGCCGCATCGGTATCGGACTGGTGAAATCTGGCGTCATCACTTTGGGACAAAACATCATCTTGTCACGATTGGACGGAAGTCAAAAAGCCAGCAAGATCATGAAGATTTTCCGTTTCGTCGGCATCAATAAATTCGAATTGGAGCGGGCCACCGCCGGGGATATCGTCGGCGTAGCCGGCATTAGCGACATCAACGTCGGGGAAACCATCTGCGAAACCGGGTTCATCGAACCGCTGCCGCCCATCGCCGTCAGCGAACCGACGCTCCAAATGACGTTTGCCCCCAACAGCTCGCCCTTTTCGGGCCAAGCCGGCAAATTCGTCACGTTCAGACAACTGCAAGCCCGGCTTGAAAAGGAAATCCAACGCGACGTGGCATTGAAAGTCAATTTGATAGAGGGCACCGACCGCTTTCTCGTATCAGGACGCGGCGAATTGCATCTCGGCATCTTGATTGAAAAGATGCGCCGCGAGGGTTACGAAATGGAAGTCAGCAAACCAAAGGTCATCATCAAGATGATCGGCGGCGCCCCGTACGAACCCTTTGAGGAATTGGTCCTTGACGTCCCCAGCGAACACCTGGGTTTGGTCATGGACGCCATCTCGGAACGGCGCGGGGAAATGGTCCATATGGACAACGGCGCCATCAACACCCGCTTGGTTTACGAAATATCCGCGGCCGGATTGATCGGCCTTCACGATCAAATCATGACCTTGACCAAAGGTTACGGCTTGATGAGCCATATCTATAAACGCCATCGCCCCTTGACTAATTTTCAGGTCAAAGGACGGAATCAGGGAGTCCTTGTCGCCTCGGAGATGGGCCAAAGCACCACTTACGCCCTTGAAGGACTCGAAGCCCGGGGGACGATGTTTATCACGCCCCAGACGCCGGTTTACGCCGGGATGATCGTCGGGGAAAACAAATACGCCCGGGATTTGGTCGTCAACGTCGCCAAAATGAAACAGCTGACCAATGTCCGCAGTTCCACCAAGGAAGCCAAGGTCGTCTTGAAAGCCCCGCGGCTGATGTCGCTTGAAAACTGCCTGGCTTATTTAAATGACGACGAATTGCTTGAAATCACCCCAACGGCCTACCGGATGCGCAAAGCCATCTTGAACAGCTTGGAGCGCAAGCGCGCTTCTTTTGACAACGAAGATTAATGTCGTTAATTCAACAATTAAATTCATTTTTGTTTGTATTGATGACGCGAAATAGTATGCTTATTCCTAAAAGGAATCAGTCTTTATGAAAAAATCACTCATGGCCTTGGTCTTGTCGCTAGCCGTCCTCTCCGGGTGTTCCAGCCTCTCGAGCGGTACTTCGGAATCCGAATCATCGGCAAACACGTCATTGACCGAAAGCACTTCTTCGGGCGAAGACACCGAAAGCGTCACCAGCGATTCGTCCAGTTCTTCTTCCGAGTCTTCCTCATCGGAAACGAGCGCCAGTTCCAGTTCTTCGAGTTCATCGTCGGAAACGAGTTCAAGCTCCAGTTCTTCGAGTTCATCGTCGGAAACGAGTTCTAGTTCCTCTTCAGAGTCGTCCGAGGAAGAGCCGGTTCAGCAGACCTTGACGATTTCCCGAGATACGTGGTCAAGCCTTTCGGCCTATCCGGGCACCGGTGTCCTCGCCGACGTCTCCTTTGGCGGGCTTGCCTTCAAATATGCCCAGGCCGGCAATTACACCGAGGGTTACATTCAAGGCAAAAAGAGCGAATTCAAACTTTATAACGTCGACAGTTTGACCCATATCGATCAAATCGTCATGACGCTGCGCGACGCAGCCACAACCTACATATATGCCGGCACTTCAGCGGAACCGACTGCCCCGGCCATTACCCCGTCAATCAGCGGCACCGTCTATACCTATGACTTTTCCATCGGCAACTACTCGCACTTCAACCTTAAAAACGGCGGAGCGGCCGTCTACATCCAAAGCATCGTCATCACCTATACGGCCTCCGGTGGCAATACGATACCGGATACCGGCGACGGTTTCTATCAAGCCGGGTCCCCGACCATTTCCCGAGACGATTATAACCAAGCGGCCGAAAACTACGCCCTAGGCAGTCTCGGCACTCAAAAGCTTTTGGTGATTCCGGTCTATTTCACCGATTATGCCATGAACGCCACCGCGCAGAATGCCTGGATCGACAAGATTGACGCCATGTTCTTTGGCGATACCGAAGACACCGGTTGGGAATCGGTCAGTTCCTTTTACGAAAAATCCAGTTATGGCAATCTGAACCTTACCGGTGTCGTCACCCCGTTCTACAACGCCGGGGTCACCACCACCGCCTTCAGCCAATGGGACGACGTCCGCAATCCGGGTTTGGCCGACTATTACGATCCGACCTGGTCCTTATTGGAAAATGCCGTGGCATGGTACAAAACCTTCAGCGGATCTTCCTTGGATGAATACGACACCAACGGCGACGGCTACCTCGACGCCGTCTGGCTCGTCTACGCCAATCCCTACAGCACCGGGAGCACCTATGGCGATGATCGCGACGACGTGTTCTGGGCCTATACCTATTGGGATTATGACAATTATTACGACGCATATATCGAAACGGACCCGGCCACGATGACGTACGCTTGGGCCAGCGTCTATTTCATGTCGGAAGGCTACGGCGACGCGTTAAGCGAAGTCGACGCCCACACCTTCATCCATGAGACCGGCCATATCCTCGGCCTCGACGATTACTATACCTACGATTATGACGATTACGGGGCTACCTCGACGCCGTCTGGCTCGTCTACGCCAATCCCTACAGCACCGGGAGCACCTATGGCGATGATCGCGACGACGTGTTCTGGGCCTATACCTATTGGGATTATGACAATTATTACGACGCATATATCGAAACGGACCCGGCCACGATGACGTACGCTTGGGCCAGCGTCTATTTCATGTCGGAAGGCTACGGCGACGCGTTAAGCGAAGTCGACGCCCACACCTTCATCCATGAGACCGGCCATATCCTCGGCCTCGACGATTACTATACCTACGATTATGACGATTACGGGGCCGCCGGCGGTCTCGACATGATGGACTATAACGTCCTCGATCATAACGCCTATACCAAATATTTGATGGAATGGACCAGTCCCATCGTCGTCGATAACACCAAAGCCAGCACGTCGATTACCCTAGCCCCGTTTGAAAGTTCCGGCGAATTCGTGTTGATTAACAACGCTTGGAACGGCTCGCCTTACGATGAATATCTCTTGCTGGAGTTTTATACCCCGACCGGATTGAACCAATCCGATTCGGCGGAAGAATACGCCAATGGGGTCCAAGGCTTTACCGTGCCCGGCATCAAGATTTATCACATCGACAGCCGGCTCGGCAAATACAGCGCCAGTACCGGGGCATTCTCTTCCTATACCGACACCTTGTCGATGACCAGCAGCTATTATCCCTACGTCGCCATGAGCAACACCGCTTCCTACAGCCAAGTGGAAAATTATAAGCTGGTGCACTTGCTCGACAAAGGCCACGACGTTTATTTCTCGTCGACCGGCATCGCCGACAACGGATCCTTGTTCGTCCAAGGCGATTTCTTCTCCCCGGCCGCCTACTCGAGTTCCTTCCCCGAAGGCGGACGCTTCAACGACTATAGCGCCATCGGCTATAGCCTTTCCTTCACTTCGATCACGAATGAGCAAGCCGTCGTCCAAATCAACCGCATCTAGGCATTACTTGCGCTTCATTGGTTCTAAAAAGAAAATCGGCCGTATATCGGCCGATTTTTATTTACAATAAACCGACCAGCCACCGATAGGCAATTGGAAAATATTGGGACCAGGCGCTTTCGTTGTGGTTCTTATTCGGATCGACCAAGGTGGCGATTTTTTCTCCGTCATAGCCATGCTCGATCAAGCCGTTCTTGATGATATCGACATAGGGAGTGATGGTCGTTTCCAAGCCTCCGGCATATACGTATAGGCGCGGCCATTTTGACGGTTGGGTAAAATCCATCCCGTCAAGGAACTCGTCCAAAGCCTCGGTTTGATAAACATACATGGCCGGCGAGAAAATCAGGGCATATCCGAATACCTCGGGATAGGTCATTGCCATATAAAACGAGATGATGCCCCCCATCGAAGAGCCGCCGATTCCGGTTTGATCCTTCCCGGGATCGGTATTGAAATGGGCATCGACGTATGGTTTGACCGTCGTGACGATGAACTCGGCATATTTTTCGCCCGAAGTGTCGTTGAACATGGTTTCATAAGCCGAAGTGCCAATCGGCCAGGAAGGCGACAGTTCATTGAGGCGGTCGGCGCTGTTGTCGATGCCGACCACGATGGCGCCCCCATAACCTTCATCCATCATCGCCCCGATGGTTTCGTCGATCTTCCATTCGCCGGCAAACGATGTATAGCGATCGAATAAATTTTGCCCATCGTGCATGTAGAGGACCGGGTATTTTTTCCCAGTGTCCTCAGGATCGTATCCATCGGGCAGCCAAATGCGAAGGCGCCGCGTGCGCCCGTCCGTATATGGGGTCATGTCCAAGGTGACGTACTGCAGCGTTCCCCGGGTTAACGAAGTCAAGCCGGTGTGGTTTTTGAAAGTTTGGATATCGTCATTCACGATTTGGGCCCCCTGTTTGATTTGATAATGGCGATTGGATGTTTCCCCGCCGACGCTCGTTCCTTCGACATAGGTCCACGGGTCTTCGGTCTGCCCGTCGAGGAGCAATACGTATTTATATGCGATGGTCGTGCCAACCATCGTTTCGTCGAAGGTCAGTCTCGTCGCATATTGGTAGTCGGATTGTTTAGCGAGGGCAAATCCATCGGCTTCCGGGTCCCATCCGTTGAAGCTCCCGGCAATTTGAAGTCGGTCGCTGATGCCGATTTTCCTTGGGATCGACACCGAAAAATCAACCATCGTGGGCTCGGGTCCGCTTGATGGCACCGATCCGCATCCCGAGAAGAAGACAAGGAAAACCGCGGCGAAAAGCCACCATACGCATCGCGATTTGTTTGTTTGAAGGTGGCGTCGTTCCATGATTCTTATTCCAAAAAGAATGATAGCATAGACTAACCAAGGCGCCTAAAAGAAAGATGGCCGCTTGACTGTGCGGCCATCTTCATTCAATTCATTTTGTCGTCAGTTTGTGGAAGTATTCGCCAGCCATGACGAATTTTTGAGGCATGATCTTATCGTCCATTTGGAACATGTACAACTCATTGTCGGCATAGATTTGAACGTTCTTGCCGATGTCCGAGGGCAGGTATTCGACCGTCTTGGTGCTGAAAGTCAACGTGACTTGCTTATCCTGGTCGCTACCCGAATAAACGTAGCGGTCGCGGTCAAGCGACAAGGTTCCGGTTCCCACCGGAGCCAAGGTCGGGCCTTGGTAGCGAATCATGGTGACTGGGGTAACTAACCTAAAACTGGGATCTTCGTCCATCTTTGCGATGAGCCCGGACCGTTGTTTTTCGAATAGTTCGTAGACGCTTTCGCCATTCAAAAAACCGTATTCGTCATAGGTAAGTATCTGGCCGCAGGACGGACACACGAGCGTGTGATGGTCCACTTTCAATCCCTCATGATGACAAGCGGGGCATTGATAAATCAGATTTTCGAGGTTGTCGAGGGACTGAATTTCATATTGATGCCGATGGACGCGGTTATAGGCCCCGGTGTTGAACGACAATTTCTCATTGATGGCTTGGTAAATCGATGGTTCGTCCAACGCCTTCAGTTCCTCGGCTTTGAAGAGGGGAAACACCCGGGTGAATACCTTGCCTTTGAAGACTTTGTCGCTCCAGGGGGGCGCCATCAAATAATCGTTTTGAATCTGGGCCACGTAGACGTTGACGCCGGCTTTCTTGATGAACTTGGCGATGGAATAAGGAGGCAACAGACTCGTCCCGTGATAAGAAATCTGCCCTTCCGGGAAGATGCTCAAAATGCCTTTTTGCTTCAAGATCGAAAGCGCCGAGATGACCGAGCGCGTATCGCTTTGGAATGACGATTTCGGGATGGCGCGCGCCAGCCGCAAGAACGGGCCCCGCTCCGGTTCGTTGAACATCTTGGCGGCCGCCATATAGGTAATCCGATGAGGATAGAGCGCTGCCGTCACAAAAATGTAATCGCGAAACGAGGTATGATTCGTGAGGATGATGGCCGGCCGCTTGATCTTGACTTTTTCGGTGATGCGTCCGCCTTGAAGATAAGCCGAAATCTTCAAGATCCCGGCCAAAGGTAGCCAAAGGAATGGATTGGGTCGTTTGATCATCGTGGATGATTCGCTAATTCAAATAGGAATTAAACAGCCGGGTCGATCAATTCGAAGACCATCCCCATGTAGCCGTCACCACCGCCGATGTTGTAGTAAAGATTCAAGTATTCGCCTTGGAAGAAATTGGTTTGGGTGTAGGGATAAGGCGTAATCGGCTGATTCATCGGATCAACCAGCTTTTCGCCATCGAACAAGGCCATTTCGCCGTGGGACGACTGGAAGCGGGGGGCTGCCGGCGGGAAGTAGGGGGCGACCGCCGTCATGAAGGAGCCGGAGAAGTCCAAAGCCACGCCGTCATCGATTTGGAACGTCCCGTTGATCTTGGTCGAAGACGGGGCCGAAGCCGCGCCGTCTTTAATCAAGGCCACCATGTTGAAGTGTGGCACTTGGACGCCGCTGATTTCGATTTTCTTGGTAATCGTGTTGGTGCCATAGTTCGGCAATAACTCTTCGCCGATGCCGACGATGCCGGGCACGGCCGCCGTCGCGTTGACGAGACGGAACCAGTTTTCGTTGCCGGAAACAAGCGATTCAAGCACCGAGTTTTCGACTCGGTTATGGGGAATGCTGCCGTCTAATCCTTCAGGACCCGGATTGACGTGGTCGCTGATGATGATCGGGCCGCCGGCCCCGATGAATTCGGAGTCTTTGATTAAAAGGTCGGGCGAGCCCCAGTTATAGAGCATGCTGGAGAAGGAATCATATCCGCGGCATTTCTCGAGCACGACACTGGGGGCGGTATTTTCCGTTAAGTAAATCGTGAAGCATTGGGTCGCGATGGTGTTGTAGACCCAAGAATCGACGCTCAGCAATTTGGTGAAAATGGCGCCGCCGGATTTCTCCGGATCTTCGGTGCGGTTGGCGTTGCCGACGATGAGCAGGTTCTTCAGGGTGTAATCGCCCAGTTCTTCGCCCGTTTGGGCGGCTCCGGCTTTGATCAAGGTGGCGTGGGAAATGACTTTTCCCGGTTCGGCGTCAATGCGACCCGATTCCCGGACGACGACCGGCAAGGTCGAATAGTCAAGGCTGAAATAGTTGCCGTTGATCGTGAATGCGTCGCCCGGCAAGATGTCGCGGTGATAGATGTCGACGTTGTCGCGCAAAGAGCCATAGACGCGTTCGAGGTCGGCGTCGGTCGGCAAGACGTCTTCATCGCCATCCATGTAGAAGAAACTGTCGGGTAGGTTGTCGCGGACGATTTCGATGTCGTTTTGGAAAACCAAACTATTGACATCCAAGGCGGTTAAGCCCTTTTCCGTCCGGTAGGCGTCCCAATGGGTGCCGACATTATTGAACAATGACAAATCGTCTTGTTCATAGACGTTGTATCCATCGACTACTTGGAATTCGAACGAGGTGGCGAATTTGGTTTCGACGGCGTATTGGTCGCCGTAGGGACGGACCGTCAAGCGGAAGGCGTGTCCGACGGCCGCTTCGGTGAAATCATAGGTTGAGGCGAATTCATCGATGGCGACCATGTCCTCAAGCGCGGTCCCGGTCAAAGCGACCCATTCGGTTTCGTTTTCCATTTCGACGAGGGAAACGCTGTGATAGGACGTGACTTGGATTTCTTCGTCGTCGCTATTATAAGCGTAGATGTTCGGGAAGAATTTGAAAGCGTTGTCGTCGCCGACGGCATAGCCTTGCTCGCGGTCCATAAATTCGCTGCGCTTGTTGCTTTCGCCTTTTTCGGTGATGTTTTCAAAATAGGTGGTAACGAAATCGGGGGCCGAAATATTATCGATTTCGAAGTATTCGACGACCGTGTAGGTCCAAACGACGCTCTCGGTCATATAGGAAATCGTCAATTCGAACTCGCCGACGGTCGAGGTGTCGAGGGTTTCGGGATCAAACGTCAAATCCGAACCCTCAATCGTCGCTTCGTCATGTTCGAACGTGGCGGTAACCATGACTTCTTCGAGGTCGACGACCGCGTTTTGCTCGTATTCTTCTTCCAATCCGGAGACAACTTCGATCGAAAGCAAATCGCCGGGGTCAAACGAAGACCCTTCGCTCGAAGAAGAATTGCATCCGGTCAAGGCTAACGTCAATAACGGGATAATCGCCAAGTATTTTTTCATGGTGGTATTTCCTTTTATTTAAATATGCTAAAAAGATTATACTCCACTTGTCGGGGTTCGGCTATATGGACCGTGATTGGTTTTAGGCTACGAATATTTAAATTTTGGCGCGGATGCGCACGCGCGAGGAGCGGTTGGAATTGTCGGTGGCCCGCAGGGTGAAAGTCTCGGTTCCTTCCGATAGGAAGCTGATACGTCCGGTTTTCCCGTCGATCTGGGCGACCGAGCTGTGGGGGTCGGTATAGAAACTGATCGTTTGCCGGGTGGCGTCAAAAGGCCACACTTCGTAGATGATGTCAAGGGTGAGCCCGTCATGATAGGAAAGCGTCAAAGGCGTGCCGGGTTTGTCTTCGTTATAAAGCCGGTACAAGTCGGTCTCTTCATCATAGTAAGTCGGGACATACTCATCGCCGATGCGCAGGCTCGTGATCACGATGTCATTGACGTAAATGGTTTCGTTATAGATCTCGGCCCGTTGAAAAAGCAACCCGATCAAAATCACGGCGAGAAGCGAAATGGTGGATATGATCAAAATGACGGATTTTTTCATGTCATGCCACCGGATCGTAATAATAGGCTTTGATTTTGTTGATGAACATATAGATGGCCGTGGCAAGGAAAATCGCCCCGATGATCATGATCTTGGTGAAAGCGGGATTGTACGACACTTCGGGCATTACCTGTTCTTCGATCATGAAACCGAGGGAAACCATGGCCACTAGGAACGAGATCAAGAAGGCAATGACGGTGGCTTTGGTTTCGTTTGGGTTGTTGATTTGGTCGCCGGTAGTCGCGTATTGCTCGTTTTGCGGGTTCATGATGTCGAGAATGGCGCAGTAAAGGACATGACCCACCTGGATGAAGCCGAGGCCCAGGCCCAGCAAGACGATGTTCGTTAAATCGTAATGCATGTGGGCGTCGAAGATGTAAACGGCGATCGAAAGCGAGATCAGCGACAAGACGATGTTCGGCAAGATTTTCGCCAATAGCGGAAAGACGATTTGCACCGGTTTGGTCCGTTTCATGTACCCGACCCGCCCTTCCTTGGAATAGACGGTGGCCAAGACGCTGTTGGATGATAATAACGGCAACAGGATGATGAAGACATTGAAGGCTTGGACCATGAATTCGCCGTTGGCGTAGAGATCCATCGAATCGAAGATTTGGTTCAAAAGCAAAACGATCAAGGGGATGGCGATATAGGTCGTCAGGAAACTATAGGTGAACGCCCCGGACCGAGAGGCCAGCCGTATTTCTTTCACGAGGAACGACATGAACGGCGGCCAGGGTTTATTCCGCGGCTTTTGCAGGCGGATGTTTTTCTCGTATTCGAAGCTGCGGCTCGTCATTTTGATGAAAAATAAGCGCGAGAGGAAATACGTCATGAAGAAAAGGGCCGCCAAGATGGCCAGCAACGTCAAGAACACCAGGATCGGTTCTTGGTGCCAATAGGTATAATGCATCGAGGCGTCGTATTTGCCGATGACCATCACCACGATGTAATAGACCGGCAAAAAAGCCGTTTGGAAAAAGGTGGTGATATTGGTCAACAGGTTTTTGATCGGTCCCCAATAATTGATGACGTTGATCTCTTCGGGGATGATCAAAATCACGCGCACGATCAAATAAACGAATCCGGCCACGAGCAAAGTCGAAAACAGATTTTTGAAAAACGGCGCCCGGGCAAAAAAGCGGTTGATCAATAAGACCGGCAGTGACAGCACCACCCCGAGGACGACCGGGATCAAGGACACGAACAGGAAGGCAAAGAACACCCAAAAAT
>CAZBUP010000018.1:0-21891 GCA_964495145.1 uncultured Staphylococcaceae bacterium
CTATTCTTTTTCGAATGGATTTACTCGTCCTTTGCCCTTTATAACTACAAGAAGGATTTGGACGCGCGATACAAACCGCTGATTTTGGTGTCGATGATCTTCTCGATTTTGCCGTTTATCGTTGCTTTTTGGGTCATGACCGAAGGCCTGGTACCGATTACCACCTTCCCATTACCCAAAGGGATTCCCTTCGATGATCCGATCGTGACTTTCTATGCCTTGTTTATCCTTTCGGGAGCCGTGCTCGTCTACTTCATTGCCGATTTGCAGCTTCAAAGCGAAGGTTATCGCAAAGGTTACGCCGAAAACATCTTCTACGTCGCCTTCCCGGCCGGGATCGTCGGCGCGAGGATTTGGTATGTGATCGGCCAATGGGAAAGCGAATTCGCCGGACAGCCGTTTTGGAAGGTATTCGCCACCTGGGAAGGCGGCCTTGCCATCATGGGCGGGGCTTTGTTCGGTGCTTTGGCCGGCATTTTATTCATGATTTTCAGACGCAAGGACATCACCCTGCGGCATGCTGCCGACATTGGGGTGCCCGTCATCTTGATTGCCCAAGGGATCGGCCGCTGGGGCAACTTTTTCAACCAAGAGGTCTACGGCGCCGTCGCCGACGTCAACAATTGGGCATTCCTGCCGACGTTCATCAAAGAACAGATGGTCGTCTCCGGGCAATTCCGGGTTCCGCTTTTTTTGATTGAAAGCCTGATTAACATCACGGGCTACCTCGTGATTCGCTTTGCCATCGGCAAGGGACTCAAAAAATACATCGTTCCGGGCGATTTAGCCCTCGTCTATCCGATTTGGTATGGACTGACCCGGGTCGTCATGGAACCGCTACGCGATCCGACCTACATCATGGATAACCTGTGGTCTTACTATTGGGGTTGGATCTTTGCCGCTTTGGGCGTGCTTGGCATTATCGTGATGCACGTCTTGGCTTATTTGAAGAAAAAACGGAAAACGCCGACAAAAGCCATATAATTTCATGAAATACGAACTTGTCATCCTCGACATGGACGGCACCTTGGTCGATACCGACTTAATGCTGGTGGAAACGGTCATGATCATGTTCCGAAAGCACCGTCCCGACTTCAAGATCAGCCTATCGGAGATCGTCTATTTTTCCGGCCCGCCGATCGAGGACACCTTGGCGAACTATTTCCCTGGCCTCGACACCAAAGCCCTGATTCAGGAATTCAAGGACATCTCCAAACAATTCTACGATTTGGATGCTATATTATTTCCGTATGCTAAAGAAGTTTTGGTCGAATTGAAGCGACTGGGCCTTCCAATCGCCATCTTGACCAACAAACATCACGATCGGACCATGGAAACGCTTGGCATGCTTCAGATCGAGGGATTAATCGATTATGTGGTCGGGTATGACGACGTTAAGAAACCGAAACCCGATCCCGAGGGCATGTTAAAAATCATCGACCATTTCGGCGTCTTGCCGCAAAAGGTCCTGTTTCTAGGCGATACGATGTACGACTATGAAGTGGCCCGCCGCAGCGGCGTGGCCAGCGGATTGATCGGTTGGTCGCTCAGGCGGTTTCCGGATTCGGTCCGTCCCGACTTGTGGCTGCACGATTACCGCGATCTCGTGGAGGTAGTGAAAAATGGAAACGACCATCTTTGATACGATCATCATCGGCGGGGGTCCGGCCGGACTGGCCGCGGCCATTTATTCGAAACGGTCGGCCAATACTGTCAAACTTTTAGAGAAAGGCGCGCCCGGCGGCAAACTCAATCTCTATACCAAATTGGAAAATTATCCCGGCGTCACCCAAATGACGGCTCAGGATTTGGCCTACAAGCTTTATGAACAAGTCTTGGCCTTGGGCATCGAAGTCGCCTATGGCGACGTCATTTCGCTTACCAAGGAAAACGAACGCTTTATCGTTGAGTCAGACGAAGGACGTATGGCGTCCCGCACCGTCATCGTGGCCTCAGGCACCAGCGAGAAGAAGATGGGCATTCCCGGCGAAGAAGCCTATGTCGGACGCGGGGTCTCCTATTGCGCCACCTGCGACGGGGCTTTTTTCAAGGACAAGGACGTGGCCGTCATCGGTCAAAGCAACAAAGCGGTCGAAGAATCGTTCTTCCTGGCCACGTTGGTCAAGCGCGTGTACATCATTAGCCGCGGGCCCCAATTACTGGCGAACCCGGCCACGCTTGAAAAACTCAAAGAGTACCCCAACATCATTCACGTTCCAAACACGATACCGTATCAAATCGTCGGCGAAGAGACGGTGACCGGCATCCGCCTGAGGGCCGAGCAAGACACGCTCCTTCCGGTCAGCGCCGTGTTTCCCTTCATCGGTTCGGTTCCCAACACCAGTTTCGTCACCTTCAAAGAAACGCTTGATCCTAATGGATATCTCCTCGTCAACGAAAACAAAGAGACGGCCGTACCGGGCTTATTCGGCGCCGGGGACGTCATTGCGAAAACCTTGCGTCAAATCGTGACGGCGACCAGTGATGGGGCCATCGCCGCCTTCAACGCCAACAAATTCGTGCGCAAACTGTGATTGGCTTACTCCAAAACATTGGTTTTAAGGGCGATTTATTATAAAATATCCTAGAGGATATTTATGGCAACGGTCGTTATTTTAACCGGGATGTCGGGGGCGGGAAAATCCACCGCCCTGTTTGCATTTGAGGAAATGGAATACTATTGCATCGAAAACGTTCCCCTTCCTTTGTACGAGCAATTGTTCAAATTAATCGCCTCTGGCGACGAACGATACCAAAAAGCCGTCGTCAGCGTCAATCTTTCCGAAGCCGGTCAAGCCATCGCCATCGCCAAAAACCAAAGCGGGCTAACGGTCCGCGTCGTCGGTTTGGCAGCGACCGTCGAGCAGCTTTTGTCCCGCTACAAGTTGACGCGGCATGCCCATCCCCTTCAAACCAAGGGTTCGACATTGAGCCGGGCCATTAGGCAAGAATTGAATTTGTTCAACGAATGCCACGGTCTCTTCGACATCGTCATCGACACGTCGAGCTTGTCGGTGGCCGATTTTCGCAGCAAGCTGTTCAAGGCTTTTCTAGGAAAACCGACCGATTCGCTGACGTTGGCGTTGGTGTCCTTTGGCTATAAATACGGAATCCCGGCCGACGTCGATTTGATTATCGACGCCCGCATTTTGCCCAATCCGTTTTGGGTTCGGGAACTCCGCGACGCGACCGGATACGATCCCGAGGTCATCAAATACGTGTTCGAGCACGAAACCGGGCGGGAATACCTTCGCAACGTCGAACAATACATCCGCTATTATTTATCGTTTTTCATCAAAGAGTCGCGTCCCTTTTACACGATTGGAATCGGCTGCACCGGCGGCCAACACCGATCGGTGGCTGTCGCTGAATATTTGGCCAACCTTTTCGGCCACGAACTGAAAACGACCGTGACCCATCGCGATCTCCACGCGAGCCCCAAGGGCGACCATGAATCGTAAGATCACCTCATTCACCAGCGTCGTCAAAGAAGAAATCATTACTAAGCCGTTCGTTCCCGCCCGTTTGAAGGCGCTCGTCGCGGCTTTTTTCAAAGCCAATGGCCGTTATTTGATTTCCAATCGCGAAACTCGGTTGGAATTGAAAAGCGAACATGCCAAAATCGCCAAATACCTGTATGTCACCATCAAGGCGCTCTATGGCATCGATCCGCGTTTTGCCTATACCCAAAACAAACGCTTTGGCAAGCGGACGACTTATCATGTTTTGATTGAACAAGGGGTCGAATCCATCCTTCAAGATTTGAAATTGAGTTTTAACGAAACATTCGATTTACGGGAACAGCTGAAAAGCGATGACGAGGTGGCCGGATATTTGGCCGGGGTTTTCCTGGCGACCGGCAGCGTCAACGACCCGGAAAGTTCCAATTACCATTTGGAGATGAGCGGCGACAACGAGGCTTTCTTGGCCGAGGTATCCAAATTGATGGCTCGCCACCGCAGCGTCCGCTTGGAACCGAAAATGACCCAACGAAGGAATCAGCATGTCATCTATCTGAAAAAATCCGATCAAATCGCCGATTTTTTGATTTTGATCGGGGCGACCGACGCCACGCTCGAATTCGAAAGCGTGCGCGTGGCCCGGGATTTTTCAAATTCCGACAATCGCTGGCAAATATGCGAAACCGCCAACATGGAAAAAACCATCAAAGCCGCTTCAAGGCAATTGGAAGACATCAAGTTCTTGGATCGGTTGATCGGGCTTGGACACTTGCCCAACCCCAAACTGGTCGCTTTGGCGCACTTGCGCCTGGATGATGAAAGCGCCTCGATGGTCGAATTGGCGGCCCGGTTGTCCGAAGCCATGGACCGGCCGGTGTCCAAAAGCAACGTTGCCCACCTGTTCCGCAGCCTGCACCAATTGGCGGAGAAATACCGATTATGACAGGCAATTACTCATTGGGACGCCGCATCGCCTACCTGCGTCAGCAACGCGGGTGGACTCAAGAGGTCCTTTCGTTTGAAAGCGGCATCAGCAAAACTTACATCGGAGACTTGGAAATGGGGCGGCGCAACCCGACATTGAATCTGCTCGGGCGCTTAGCCGCGGCCTTCGAGATCGATCTTGCCACTTTGCTCAAAGGTGTCGACATTGTGAGCCCCCGTCCAAAAAGCGGACCATAGTAAACCGCTTACAAGACAATAACCTATGGGAAACGAAGGATATCGTAGTATAATTACTACGTAAAACACAAGGAGAAATGAATATGGCCATCAAATTAGCTATCAACGGATTTGGACGCATTGGACGTTTGTCGTTCCGCCGTGCCGTGGAAACCGGCGAATTCGAAGTCGTCGCCATCAATGACTTGACCGACGCGGCGACGTTAGTCTACTTATTGAAATACGATACGACCCACCGTCGCTTCGGCGGCAATGAGCTATCCGTTTCCGACGACGGCAAAGCCATCGTCTACAAAGGCAAAACCATCCCCGTGCTCGGACAACCCGATCCCAACCTGATCAAATGGTCGGATTACGGCGTTGACCTCGTGCTCGAATGCACCGGTCGCTTCAAAGGCAAAGCCGATGCCGCCGTCCACGTGACCGTCGGCGGAGCCAAAGGCGTCATCATCTCGGCGCCGGCCGACAACGAAACCCCAACCTTCGTTTATGGCGTCAACGATGACAAGCTGACCAAAGACATGACCGTCATTTCCGGTGCCAGCTGCACCACCAACTGCCTCGCCCCCGTCGTCAAAGTCTTGCACGACAAGCTCGGCATCGAAGGCGGCTACATGACGACCGTCCACGCCTATACCAACGACCAAACCACGCTTGACCTCGTCAAGAAGGGTGACTTGCGTCGGGGCCGCGCCGCGGCCGCCAACATCGTTCCCTCGTCAACCGGGGCTGCGAAAGCCATCCACTTAGTCGTTCCCGAACTGAAAGGCCGGCTCCAAGGCGGTGCCCTCCGGGTACCCGTCATCGACGGCAGTTTAGTTGACTTAAGCCTCAATTTGGCCAAGCCGACCACCGATAAGGACCTCAACGCCATCATGAAGGAAGCCGCCAATGGCTGCCTCAAAGACGTCCTTGGCTATACCGAAGACGCCATCGTCAGTTCCGACGTGATCGGGGCGACCGAAGGTTCCATCTTCGACGCGACCCAAACCAAAGTCTTCACCAATCCCGAAGGCAAGCAATTCGTCAAAGTCGTGGCTTGGTACGACAACGAATACAGCTATACCTGCCAATACATCCGCTTAGCCAAGGCTTATGCCAAAGTGCTCGGCATCTAATCAGGGTTATTGAAAATCATAAAAGTGCCCATTCATTTGGGCCTTTTACATGTAAATAGGAGCAAAAAACATGAAAACGATTAAAGATTTAGTCGGTCTCAAGGGCAAGCGCGTGGTCGTGCGCGTCGATTTCAATGTCCCCTTCAAAGATGGGGAAATCCGCGATGATAACCGGATCGTACAAGCCTTACCGACCATCGTTGATTTAAAGAAACAAGGGGCGAAAGTCATCTTACTTTCCCACCTTGGCAAAGTCGATCACAAAGATCCGACCAAAACCGAATCCGACAAGAAAAAGAACAGCCTCGAAAAAGTGGCCGTCCGCCTATCGGAGTTATTGAAGCAGCCAGTCTCGTTCTGTCCGGAAACCCGGGGCGAGAATTTCGATTATTTCACCCAAACGCTTCAAAACGGAAGCGTACTTCTGATACAAAACACCCGATATGAAAAGGGTGAGGAGAAAAACAGCCCCGAGTTGGCCGCCATTTGGGCCAGCGTCGCCGACGTTTTCGTGATGGACGCTTTCGGAAGCGCCCACCGCGCCCACGCCTCCACTTACGGTATCCCCTCAATCCTCAAAGCCGAGGGCAAACCGGTCGCCGTTGGCTATTTGGTCGAAAAAGAAATCAGCGCCTTGACCCGCGTCGTCAAAGTGTCCGAATCCGATCGGCCTTACCTGGCCGTCTTGGGCGGCTTCAAAGTCAGCGATAAAATCAAAGTCATCGACACCCTGGTCCAGAAATGCGACAAGATCTTGATCGGCGGTGCCATGGCCTACACCTTCTCAAAAGCCCTCGGCAACGACATCGGCGATTCGCCGTTTGAAGCCGATCAGCTCGATTACGCCAAACGGGTTTATGAAGAAGCCGCCGGCAAAATCGTGCTTCCAATCGACTGTGTGGTCACCGACGGGTTCGATACCTGGACCAAAATCATGACTACCAATGACAATCAAATCCCCTCCGGATTCATGGGGATGGACATCGGGCCTAAAACCGCCACGCTGTTCCAAAACGAATTGGCCAAAGCCAAGATGGTTTTTTGGAACGGACCCATGGGCGTGTTTGAAAAGGAACCCTTCACCAAGGGGACCATCGCCATTTGCCAGACGATTGCCGACAACGGCAAAAAGACCTTCTCGGTCTGCGGCGGCGGCGATTCGGCCGCGGCCGTCAAGCAGTTTGGATTCATCGACGCTTTCTCACATGTTTCCACCGGTGGCGGCGCCAGCCTCGAGATGATCGAAAACGACGGTCATCTGCCCGGCATCGACGTAATCGAGGCCTAACCGATGCGCAATAAAGTACTGATCGGCAATTGGAAGATGAACAAGACCATCGGCGAGGCTCGCACCTTCGCCAAGGCCAGCATCGAACTAGCCGAACAAGCCCATAAAAACCACGTCGTCATCGGCGTGGCTCCCGCCTTTCTTTCGTTGAAAACCGTCAAGACGGCCAATCCCGATTTGCTGGTGTTCGCCCAAAACTGCTATTTCGAAGACCAAGGCGCCTATACCGGGGAAATCAGCCTCCCGATGCTCGTCGACGTCCATGTCGACGGATCTTTGGTCGGCCACTCGGAACGCCGTCAATATTTCAAGGAAAACAACCTTCTTTGCAATCGTAAGGTCATCAAATTGCTCGAAAAGGGGCTTGTGGCCCTCTACTGCGTCGGGGAAACCCTCGGCGAGTATGAAGCCGGACTCACCAAAGCCGTCGTCGCCGAGCAAATCCGGGTTGGGTTAAGCGGCTTAGGAACGTTTGATCCCAAACAATTGATCATCGCTTACGAACCGGTCTGGAGCATCGGTACCGGCAAGAACGCCTCGGCCCAAATCGCCACCGACGTCATCACCTTCATCCGGGAGTTGCTCGACGAAATGTTCGGCATTCGGATGTCGCAAGAAATCGCCATCCTCTACGGCGGGTCGGTCAAACCCAACAACATCGCCGAATACCTGAAGATGCCCAACATCGACGGGGCCCTGGTCGGCGGGGCCAGCCTTGAGATAAGCAGTTTCCAAGCATTGCTTAACAACATCATCTAACCGATAATCGTCGCCAATAAAACACCCTTTGGCGGCGATTTATTTTATAATATTGTTTTGGAGGGAATGAGTATGTATTTTGAACAAACCGAAAGCCGGGCGAAACCGGTTACCTTGACATCGATCTTCGGATGGATGGCCTTGGCTTTGTTGATGACGACGGGCGTCGCCATCGGCATCTATCTCCTATTGGGATTCGGCATTTTGCCGGTGACCATGTATTACCCGCTATTAATCGGGTCGATCGTCGGCTATTTTATCGTTTTCATCGTCATCAACTTCCGCGTCATCAAGCAAAACAAATCGGCGGTGGTGCCTTTCTTCGTCTATGCGGCGATGATGGGGGTGCTATTGTCCAGCATCATGATTTCGACTCCAATCGACATCGTGGTGTTGGCCTTTGGGGTCTCGGCCCTTCTCTTTGGGATCATGGCCGGCTATGGCGCCGTCACCAAACAAAATCTCCACCCGATGGGTTCCATCGCCATCATGGCGTTGTTGGGATCGGTTATCTTGATTCCCATCTTATGGATTTGGTTCAACGAAACCTTGTACTGGATCGTCTCCTTCGTGATGTTCGGGGCCATCATGCTGATCACGGCTTACGACGTCTGGCGCATGAAACAACATCTTGAGTTGGGCGAAGTTACCCAAAACACCGCCATTTTCTTTGCCTTGCAGCTATATATTGATTTTATCAATATTTTCATCCGGGTCGTCTATTTCCTCTCGGCCAGCCGTCGCTGAGGCTGATCCCAAAACGAAGCGAACGATTGTGCGCTTCGTTTTTTTATTTGCTATGATGTTTAAGGAGGCGCCATATGCTTAAACCAAACAAACTCTTTCTAGACGTTGCAAGCGGAGAAACCCTCGCCTATCTCGACCATGGCCGCGGGCCGAACCTCGTTTTGCTCATTCACGGCAACATGTCGAGCAGTTATCATTATCTCCCGTTGATCAATCGATTGGATCCCGACCGATTTCGCGTCATCGCCGTCGATTTGCGCGGGTTCGGCGATTCGAGCTACCGCCACCGCTTTGACTCGCTGCGGGCTTTGACCGACGACGTCGCTTCCTTGCTCGATACCCTTCATTTGAAACCGATGACGGTCGTGGGCTGGTCGGCCGGCGGTGGGGTCGCCCTCCAATTGGCGGCCTTCTACCCCCATTTCGTCAAGAAGCTGTTTTTAATCGATTCGATGTCCTATAAGGGCATGCCGGTATTCAAAAAGGACGCCGCCATGCGTCCGTTATTGGGCCAAGTCTATCCCGATAAGGAAGCGCTAGCGCTAGATCCGCTTCAAGTGGCCCCGGCCGTTCAAGCGCTGGCTTCCGGAAACGTCGCTTTCATGGACTATATTTGGAATCTCGTCATCTACACGGTCAACAAACCGGAAAGCGAAGCCAACCAAATGTATTTGGCTGAAACGATGAAACAACGGAACCTCGTCGACTTCGATTGGTCTTTGGTTACTTTCAACATGAGCCGGGAATCCAATTTTCAAGTGGTCGGCGATGGTTCGATCGAAGCCGTCAAATGTCCGGTTTTCAGCGTCTATGGACGCGAGGACAAGACCGTGCTCGAGTACATGGTCAAGGAGACGGTCGCCGTCTTGAAAGAACAGGCCACTTTTAAAATATATGAAAAATGCGGGCACTCGCCCCTTGTCGACGTGCCAGATGAATTGGCTCAAGACCTTAGTGCCTTCGCACTTGAATAAGTAAGAAAAACGGCTTCAAGTGAAGCCGTTTTTTTATTTAAAGAGGCCTTGTTCGAGGCAAACGATGATCCGATTGACGATGGCATCGATCGTTTCATCGTCGGACAAACCCGGCTCGAACATGATGATTTGCAAACCGACGAAGTTGGCGATGCCCATCAAGGCATAGGCGATGGTGGAATAATCCTCTTCCTCGATTTCGCCTCGATCATGGGCATCTTGGAGCCCTTTGGCGTAGTGGCGGGCGAAATTTTGGTAATAATCGATGAACAAGGAACGATCGACCTGAAGCGATTGCCAAATGATGGTGTAAGCCTGAGGATGGTCGCGCACGTACTTGACGAATGTCTTGATGCCAACGCGTTCTTGCTCTTTGCGAGTCACGACGTTTTTGACGGCGATGGCGATGCTGGACCGGATCTCGTGGCTGTATTCAAGCAGCAAGTGTTTGTAGATGGCGTATTTGTCGGAAAAGTACAAATAAAAAGTCCCGACGCCGACTTTGGCTTCATGGGCAATGTCGAGAATCGTCGTCAAATGATAGCTTTTGGTATGGAAAAGACGTTCCGCCGCCTGACAGATGTTGTCAAACGTTTGGCGGCCGCGGTTCGTTAACGGGATGGTAATGCCATTCATAAATCCATTATATCATCCTATTTCAACCGTCGAAATGCAACCAAAACCAAAACCTGACGAAATGTTCAGGTTTGTCTTGACAGCGCTTTCATGGATTGGCAAAATAAAAGAAAAGAGATAATCCTATTTTTTGGTATTAACCCGATCGTAAGCTTCGGCTTGAAATAAACAAGGAGAACCGCCATGAAAAAAGTTTATGTCGTCAGCGCCAAACGAACCGCCGTCGGATCGTTCCTCGGCACGTTGAAAGGCGTTCACGCCGCCGATTTGGGAGCCCCGCTTGTCAAATTCATCGTCAACCAGACGAAGATTGACCCGCACGCCGTCGATGAAGTCATCGTCGGCAATATCCTGCCGGCCGGACTCGGGCAAAACGTCGCCCGCCAAGTCGCCGTCAAAGGCGGCATCCCGGTTGAAGTCCCAGCCTATTCCATCAACATGGCCTGCGGTAGCGCCATGAAAGCCATCATGAATGGGATGACCAGCATTCAAGCCGGTTACGCCCACGTGATTTTGGCCGGCGGCGTCGAATCGATGTCGCGGGCCCCCTTATTGATTCCCGAGTCGGCGCGAACCGGCATGAAGATGGGCGACATCAAAATCAAGGATCATATGATCTATGACGCCTTGACCGACGTATTCAATAACGTTCACATGGGCATCACGGCCGAAAACGTGGCCGCCAAATATTCGATTACCCGCCAAGAACAAGACGAATTCGCCATCAAATCCCAGGAAAAAGCCCTCCTGGCCGTCGATAGCGGCCGGCTTGACGACGAAATCGTACCCCTGGAGATCAAAGTCGGAAAAGAAGTGGTTCTTTTCAATCGCGACGAATATCCCAATCGCACCACCTCGCTAGAAAAACTATCGAAGCTGCGCCCGGCTTTCAAACCCGAAGACGGCGTGGTGACCGCCGGCAATTCAAGCGGCATCAACGATGGCGGCAGCATGGTGATGATTGCCAGCGAAGAAGCCGTTCTCAAGTACAATCTTAAACCGATCGCCGAAATCATCGCGTTCGGTCAAGGCGGGGTCGACCCGCTCTACATGGGGTTGGGCCCGGTCCCAGCCATCCATCAAGCCTTGAAAAAAGCCGGCATGAAGCTTTCGGACATGGACCTGATCGAATTGAACGAAGCCTTTGCGGCCCAAAGCCTCGGCGTGATTGATGAATTGGCCCAGACTTGCGATTTGACCAAGGATCAAATCATGGAACGAACCAACGTCAACGGCGGCGCGATTGCCCTCGGCCATGCCGTCGGCAGCAGCGGCGGCCGCATCACCGTCACCTTGATTCACGAGATGATCAAGCGTCAATCCAAATACGGATTAGCCAGCCTTTGCATCGGCGGGGGCATGGGAACAGCCCTGATTTTAAAACGGATTTAGTAAAAATAAAGGAGCATATCAAAATGGCAAGATTAGATGGAAAAGTAGCAATCGTCACCGGAGGGGCCAAAGGATTGGGCGGGGCCATGGCCGTGTTGTTCGCCAACGAAGGCGCCCACGTGATCGCCGCCGACATGGCACCCCTCAGCTATGAGCATGAGCGGGTTGAATTCAAGCCGTTGAACGTCACCGACGTCGAAGCCTGCAAGGCCTTAACCGAATACGCCAAGGAAAAATACGGACACATCGACATCTTGGTCAACAACGCCGGCATCACCAAAGACGGCATGACTTACAAAATGACCGACGACATGTGGGACGCCGTCATCGCCGTCAATCTCAAAGGGGTTTTCAACCTAACCCGGTTTGTCGGACCCTTGATGGAAAGCCAAGGTGCCGGATCGATCATCAACATATCCTCGATCGTTGGCGAATACGGAAACATTGGCCAAATCAACTACGCCGCGACCAAAGCCGGATTGATTGGCATGACCAAGACCTGGGCCAAGGAATTCGCTCGCAAGGGCGCTCGCGTTCGCGTGAATGCCATCGCTCCCGGATATATCATGACCGACATCTTGAAAACCGTCCCGGCCGAACTTTTGGAAAAATTCGCCAAGATGACCATGCTTGGCCGTTTGGGCGAACCTCATGAAATCGCCAACGCGGCCCTCTTCCTCGCTTCGGACGAAGCCAGTTACGTGACCGGCCACGTCTTGGACGTCAACGGCGGCATGCGCTTATAAACGGTATGATGAAACCCAACGTCGGAATTTTAGGAACGGGAATCTACATTCCCACCCAACGCATGACGGCCGCCGACATCGCCCTCGCCACCCATGGGGTATGGAGCGAAGCGGCCGTGATGGAAAAGTTGGGCATTCGCCAAAAACCGATTCCGGGGCCCGAAGACGGGACTCAGGAAATGGGCGCTTTGGCGGCCCTTGATTGTTTGAAAAACACCGGGGTCGACCCGAAGGAAATCGATGTGGTTTTGTGCGTGGGCGAAGAATGGAAGGAATATCCATTGACGACCTCGGCTCTCTATATCCAGGATCGGATTGGCGCCGTCAACGCCTGGGGCATCGACGTCCAAAACCGTTGTTGCACCACGGTCACCGCCATGAAGATGGCCAAAGACATGCTCTTGGCCGATGAAGAAATCAACCTCATCATGATTGTCGGCGGGTACCGCAACGTCGATTTTGTCGACTATACCGACAAGAACATGTCGATGATGTATAACTTAGGCGCCGGCGGAGGCGCCATCTTGCTGAAGAAAAACCTCAATCGCAATCTCTTGCTTGGTTCCCATATCATCAGCGACGGTTCCTTATCGCGCACGGCTGGGGTTCAAATCGGCGGCACGGCCGAACCGATCACCTGCGAAAACCTCGAGGTGGCCAAGAAATCGCTACGGCTGATGGACGCCCAAAAAATGAAAGATCGCCTCAATGCCGTGTCGATGCCCAATTGGTTCCAATGCATCGACGAAGCCCTGCGCAAATCGGCTTTGAAGCGCGGCCATATCGGCTATTTGGCCGTTTTGCACATGAAACGGTCGGGACATCTTTCGATGTTGAACGATTTGCAATTAGCTGACCATCAATCGATTTATCTCGAAGACTATGGCCACATTGGCCAAATCGACCAAATCCTGTCGCTGCATTTAGCGCTTAAATCCGGTCAAGTCAGTGATGGCACCGTCGTGTGCATGGTTGCCGCCGGCATCGGCTATGTCTGGGCCGCCAACATCATCCAATGGGGTCCGATTCAATGAATTGGTATTTGATCATTCAAACCTTATTGAGCAGTTTGATGTGGGTGTCGGTCCTGTCGCTTTCGACGTTCGGCATCATGATCATTTTCAAAACCTCGACGACCACCAACTTCGCCCAAGGCATGATTTCGGCGTTCGGCGCCTTCATCGCGGCGACGCTGTTCTATGATTCGGGCGTCAATCCCATCTTGTCGATCCTTCTGGGCATCGTCGCTTCCTTCGGTTTGGGGTTGTTCATCGACATCGTCATTAACCGCAATGCGAAATTTGTCACTGCGGTCGGCAAGCAGATGATCACCATGGGCGTGGCCTTGCTGTTGATCGGGCTTTTACCTTTGACGCTGCAACGAAACCAGCCATTCCTGTACCCGTTGGTGGACGGAAACGTGACCTTCAACGCATTCGGGTACACGTTCTCATTGACCAAACATTCATTGATTACCTTCGTTTTGGCGGCGGTGATCATCATTGGCTTATTCCTTGCCTTAAAATTCACCAAGTGGGGTTTAGCCGTCCGGGCCACCGCCAGCAATGAAAAAGTTGCCAGCATGATGGGCATCAACACCAAGATAATCAACGCCTTCAGCTGGGCCATCGCCGGTGGGCTTGGGGCTCTGGCCGCCTCCTTGTACGGACCGGTAGCCGGCATGAGCACCGTCGTTTTCATGACCCCAATTCAAGTCCAAGGCTTCATGGCGGCGATCTTGGGCGGGTTTTCGACCTTCTACGGACCAATCGTCGGTTCGATCGTCCTCGTGGTCAGCGGCAACCTGATCGGATTGGGCGGCGAACAAATGGCCCTTTATAAGGAATTGGTTGTCTACGCGCTGATTCTCGTCGTGATTTTGATTAAGCCGCTCGGTTTGTTCGGCAAGAAAGTGATCAAGAAGGTTTAAGCATGAAAACGATTGAAAAAGCCTTCGCTTTCTTTAAGAAAAAACCATTATTGCATTTTATATTGATTGGTCTCGTTTTGGTTTTGGCCCAAGTGCTTTCGCTTCCTTCGGTAGACGTGTTCCCGACTTCGTTTGCCCGCGGCCCGGGTTATTTCATGATCGTGGCCATCATCGTCTTTGGCTATTTCATTCTACTGGGATATGCCGGATTGGCCTCCTTGGGCACGGCCGGCTTCGTCGGACTCGGAACCTATTTGACCGGATTCCTATTATTGAAAACGGCGCTGCCCCCCTTCGTGATTTTGATCATTTGCATCTTGGCCGGCATCTTGCTGGGCTTGGTGGTCGGGTTCATCTCCTTGCGGATTGAAGGGATGTATTTGGCCATCATCACTTTGGGACTGTCGGAAATCCTCGTGGTCGTTTTCAAAAACTTCACCGACTTCACCGGCGGTATCTCCGGGTTGAACACCTATGGGATCCTGCGTGATTTCACCGGATTGTTCGAACTCGCCAACGGCACCCAGTTGCGCATTTATGTCTATTTCGTGATCGTGGCCATATTCATCGCGATCATGGCCTTGACTTACAATTTGATCAAGAGTCCGGTCGGCCGGGCGATGCTGGCCATGAAAAACAGCGAATCGGCCGCCCAAACCATGGGTGTCAGCTTGCTGAAGTATCGGCTCTTGGCCTTCGTCATCACGACCGTCTATTGTATGATTGCCGGCTTCCTGTACATGTATTACTACACCTATTCGAATCCCATATCCTGGAATTTGAATTTGTCGCTGAACGTCTTGGCCGCCGTCGTCATCGGCGGGACCGGTTCCATCTGGGGCATCCTTCTGGGCGCCTTCATCGTCTTTAGTTTGAATGACGTCATTTTGAGCAATATCGCCTTCTTCCAACAAAATCCCAATATCATCATCTTTATCAATGGCTTGTTGATGATCATCGTCGTCATGTTCTATCCCGGCGGCATCAGCCAGTTGCTTTTGCGCATCAAACTGACCGTTCGAAAACGGATGCAAGACAAAAAGGCCCAGAAGGCCGCGGTGATTCCCCATGAATAAACAACCATTCATGAAGCGTCTCAGCGCTTGGTTCCGTCCTCAAAACGCCATTCCGGTCACCCATCAACCCTTGCCGGAAGATACCATTTTGCGTTTGGATCGCTTGACGATGCGTTTCGGCGGCCTCTATGCCGTCAACGACTTGTCGTTTGAAGTCAAACGCGGTGAGATATTCGGGTTGATTGGCCCGAACGGGGCCGGGAAGACGACCGTCTTCAATTGCATCACCCAGTTCTATAAGCCGACTTCCGGTCACGCCTATTTCCGGGGATCGGACGGGAAAACCCTCCATCTAAACGCCATCGCCGTCCACAATATCGTGCGGCACGGCATCATGCGCACGTTCCAAAACGTCGAGCTGGTTTGGGAATTGACCGTGCTTGAAAACCTCTTAGTCACCCACACGACCAAATACCGTCACATCATCGCCGGCAGTTTCCTGCACTTGCCGAAGTTGATGAAAGAAGACCAACTTCTCAAAGAGAAAGCCCGCGGCATCTTGGCTTTCTTGGGCTTGTCGCCTTATCAAGACATATCGCCTTACGGCCTTCCTTACGGCATTATCAAGAAAATCGAATTGGCGCGCACCCTGATGTGCGATCCGGAATTGATTATCCTCGACGAACCGGCGGCCGGACTCAATGATTTGGAAACCGAAGAATTGGCGGCCACCATCAAACGGATCCGCGACGAATATCAGACGACTATCTTCCTGGTCGAGCATGATATGCCGCTGGTCATGGGCATTTGCGATACGGTCGGCGCGATTAATTTCGGCAAACTGATCGGTGTCGGCACGCCCAAGGAAATCCAAGCCAACGAAGCCGTTCGCCTTGCCTATTTGGGGACTGATTGATATGGAAACCTTACTCGAATTACGGAAATTACAAGTCAAATACGGCCCTTTGACCGCCGTCAAAGGCGTCGACATGATCGTGCCTCGCGGCCAGATCGTCGCCATTTTGGGCGCGAACGGGGCCGGTAAATCGACCATCATCAAGACGATCGGCGGTTTGAACAAAGTCAGCGCCGGGCAAATCTTTTTCGAGGATCGGCTTATCAGCAACCTGCCACCCTACCAAGTGGCTTCCTCAGGCATCATCACCTCGCCGGAAGGCCGCTTGATCTTCAAGGACTTGTCGGTTGAGGAGAATCTCCATGCCGGGGCCTATTCGCTTAAACGCAAAACGTTGCCCTCGGACCAACCTGGGGGAAAACCGACCGTGATGACCCGGTCGTCCCAAATTGCCGCCAACCTCAACCGCGTCTATGGTTATTTCCCGATTCTAAAGGAACGCCGGCGTCAGCGGGCCTCGACTTTGTCGGGTGGCGAACAGCAGATGCTGGCCATCGGCCGCGCCTTGATGGGGTCCCCGAAATTGCTTTTGTTGGACGAACCTTCGCTTGGCCTGGCCCCCTTGATCGTGAAGGCCATTTTCGAAATCATCGCCACGATCGCCAAAGAAGGAACCACGATTTTGATCGTGGAACAAAATGCCTATCAAACGTTGAAAATTGCCGACTATGCCTATTTGATGGAACTCGGCAAGATCAAAGCCGAAGGGGAACCTAAGGTTTTGCTTCAAGACAATGCGCTCATATCCGCCTATCTGGGCGGTTCTATAAAGGAGGTAAAAATATGAGGAAATTTCGTTTGTTTTCGTTCGCAGCCCTGATGGCAGCCTCGCTCGTCGTCTCTGGTTGCGGACCAGCGCCTGAAGAGGTCGCCCAAGGCGTCACCGATACTACAATTAAGATCGGCAACGCGGCTACCGTTTCAGGAGCCTATGCCGCCGTTGGCATTCCATTCAACGCCGGCATCAAAACCCGTCTGATGGAAGCCAATGCCAACCCGGTCGGAGGCCGGACGATTGAATTCGTCACCTACGATGACGGCGGACTGGCGAGCCAAGGCGCCCAAATGACGGAAAAACTAGTCGAAGACGATGAAATCTTTGCCCTGGTCGGCCACTTCGGCACCTGGACCGTGGGCCAAACCTTGCCCTACATCCGCGACATCGGCATCCCGATGGTCTACGCGGCTACGGGTATCAACAGTCTCTACTTCCGCGAATCCCCCGGCAACCCGATCTTCGCCGTGCAACCGATTTACCGGACCGAAGGCCGCATCATGGTGGCCCGGGCCTTTAAGGAAGCCGACCTGTTCGACGTCGACAAGCTCGGCGTCATCTATACGACCGACGATGCCGGATACTCCATGCTGGTCGGCATCGATGAGCAAGTGGCTGAAATGGATCGAGCCGATGACATCGTCAAACAAGGCGTTGCCGCTGGATCCGACTATTCGTCAGCCGTCATTTCGTTAGTCAACGCCGATGTCGACGCCGTCATCGTGGCTACCAACCAAGTGTCGTTCTCCGGCATCGTCAACTCGATGGCCGCCAACAACCTCTTGGTCCCGGTTCTGACTTCTTACGTCAGCGCCGCCCCGGGTTACATCCCGGCCGCCGCGGTCAATGCTGGCATTGACGTCTACACCAACGCTTGGGTCGACATCCTGAGCGAATCCGGCGCCGCCGATTTCACGACCTTCTCGGCCGCGGTCCAAACCGCCATTACCGACGAAGTTCTAAGCGTCACCGAAGCTGCCTATGCGTTGCTCCCGGCCCTCGTGGCCTTCACCATCGCCGGCTATGTGGCCGCCGATGTGTTCGTGACCGGACTTGAACGCGTCGCCGCCAACGAAGACGTGCTCAACTGGGAAAACTATATCGCCGCGCTTGAAGAAGCCCCGGTCGAATTCCCGCTGGGCGGACCAGTCGATTTCACGGGCGGCAAACGCCTAGGTCTCGACTCCTTGTCGTTGCTCCACGCCGAATACGTCGCTGGCGACACGCCGACCGTCAATTTGGTCTTGGCGAAACCGCTGGAAACGCTTGACACTATCTTAGCGAAGTAAACAGCATTACAATTTGATTGGGTGGGGGAGGGGCAACCCTCCCCCGCTTTCTAAACGAACCCCAGGAGGTTTCTATGGATTACCGTTCGAAAATCATCACCGTCGCCCAGGCTTTAAAATTGGTTAAATCGGGCGATGTCATCGTCTCCGGCATGATGGCGGCCGAAGGACGCGAATTCCTCAGCCATCTGCATGAAATCGATCCCGGCATCAACCATGTGACGGTCACCAATTGCCTACCGATCGTCGATGCCCAATTTTTCACCAATCCCGAGTACGCCGACCGCTTCTTGATCGACAGTTGGTTCTACTCCGGCTCGCTTCGCAAAGCCACCGCCAACGGGGCGGTTACCTATATTCCCAACAATCTGAGCCAAGCCGGTTCCCGGCGTCTCGATTACGTCAAACCGAACATTTATGTTGGCGCATCAACGATACCCGACCAGCACGGCTTCGTTTCGTTGTCGCTTTCAAACGTTTATGAAAAACGGACCTTAATGGCGGCCGACATCGTCATTTTGGAAATCAACCCGAACATGCCGCGCACGTTCGGGGACTTGGAAGTCCACGTCAGCGACGTCGATTACCTGATCGAAGTCGCCTACCCGGTCCCGGAATTGCCTGACGGCGAGATTACCGAAAAAGACCGGACCATCGGCGGGCACATCGCCGAATTGATCCATGACGGCGATTGCCTCCAGCTCGGCATCGGCGGCATTCCTAACGCCGTCGCGAACGCCTTGGTCGATAAAAAAGACCTCGGCGTCCATACCGAAATGCTGACGACCGGTTTCATGAAGCTGTATCAAGCTGGGGCCATCTCCAATAAAAACAAGAAGCTGCATCCCGGCAAGATGGTGTGCTGTTTTGCCTTCGGGACCAAGCCGCTTTACGATTTCATCCATGACAACCCCGGGGTGATGATCCTCGACGGGGCCTACGTCAATAATCCCTACGTCATTTCCCAAAACGATCACCAAGTCTCGATCAACTCGACGATCGAGGTCGATTTGACCGGCCAATGCTGTTCCGAATCGATCGGATCAAGGCATTTCTCGGGAACGGGCGGCCAGGTCGATACGGCCACCGGCGCCCAAATGTCGAAAGGCGGACGCTCCTTCATCGCCCTGTATTCGACCGCCCTTGTTAAAAACCCATTGACCGGCGAACGAGAAGAAGTATCGAAGATCGTGACCCAATTGAAACCGGGCGCCGCCGTCACCTTGTCGCGTAACGACGTCGACTACGTGGTGACCGAGTACGGGGCTGTCCGCCTACGCGGCAACGATCTGTACGAACGGGTCGAAAAACTGATTTCGATCGCCCACCCGAAATTCCGCGAACAGCTCTACCAAGAGGCGATCGCCTCCGGGATTTACCCGGCCAACCGGAGATAGGTTATGGCATTTTTCGAATTCGAGGGACGTTCCGTTTATTACGAAACCCATGGGCAGGGGCCCTCGTTCGTCCTGCTGAACGGCATCATGATGTCGACGCGTTCCTGGCTCCCGTTTTTGGAGACCCTTTCAAGCGCCAACCAGGTCATCTTGGTCGATTTCCTCGATCAGGGCCAGTCGGCCCGCCTCGAGGGACAGGCTTACGACCAATCGATCCAAGTCCGCTTGTTGGTGGCTTTGCTTGACCATTTGAAGCTGCCCAAGGCTTCGTTTGCCGGCATCTCCTACGGCGGGGAAGTCGCCCTGCGCTTGGCGGTCGACGCCCCCGAGCGGGTGGAACGGCTCATCTTGCTGAATACGACGGCTTATACCTCGCCCCAGCTGCTGGACGTGGGCCGGGCTTGGAACAAAGCCGCGGCCACCGGCGACGGGCAAGCCTATTACTATACGACGATTCCGGTCATTTATTCGCCGAGTTTTTACGAACGGAAGCTCGATTGGATGCGGCGACGGGAAGCCATTTTGATCCCGGTCTTCTCCGATGCCCGTTTCACGAGCGCGATGATCCGGCTGACCTTGTCGGCCGAGTCGCATGACGTGCGCGAGCGCCTGCATACTATTCAAGTACCGACGCTGATCGTCAGCAGCGACCAGGATTTCCTGACGCCGATCGCCGACCAAAAATATTTGGCCGCCCACATTCCGGGCGCCAGCCACGTCGTGATTCAAAACACCGGCCACGCCTCGATGTATGAGCAACCGGCCGTCTTTTTGACGCTCTTGCTTGGTTTCGTCAATTTGAAAACGACTGAATTCACCATTTAAAAAGCCCATTCGTCGCGCTTTTTCCATAATCGAGCGATTATTGTTCAAATGTCTTGAATTGACGTTCGGTTTATGTTTTAATTATCGACAGCGCGGCTCGGAAACCCGACCGCCATATGCGTCACTGTCAGCTAATCCATTGTCTTTATATTATATATAAGGATAGGGAAAAAGGGATTGAATCTTCTTGACTAGGTTCCTTAGCGATGGTATCATATTCAAGCATACGCAAAAGGCATGGCCTTTTTTTACGAGAGTAACGTATGCAACTGATCTTTGAAAACTAAGCAGTACAATACAAACACAAACGTCAATTTTTTTGATTAAAAACAAAACCAGATAATTATTGAACTAGGAATATAACTTATAGAGAGTTTGATCCTGGCTCAGGATGAACGCTGGCGGCGTGCCTAATACATGCAAGTCGAGCGGGAGCAGCAATGCTTCAGCGGCGAACGGGTGAGTAATACGTAGGTAACCTGCCTTTTAGTTCGGGATACCCGGGGGAAACTTCGGCTAATACCGGATAGGTCGTTTGGGGGCATCCCCGAATGATGAAAGCGGCTTTCAAGCCGCGCTGATAGATGGGCCTGCGTCGCATTAGCTAGTTGGTGAGATAACAGCTTACCAAGGCGACGATGCGTAGCCGACCTGAGAGGGTGATCGGCCACAATGGAACTGAGACACGGTCCATACTCCTACGGGAGGCAGCAGTAGGGAGTTTTCGGCAATGGGGGCAACCCTGACCGAGCAACGCCGCGTGAGTGATGACGGTCTTCGGATTGTAAAGCTCTGTTACAGAGGACGAATGATCGGGCGAGGAAATGCGCCTGGTTTGACGGTACTTTGTCAGAAAGCCACGGCTAACTATGTGCCAGCAGCCGCGGTAATACATAGGTGGCAAGCGTTATCCGGAATTATTGGGCGTAAAGAGTGAGTAGGCGGTCGTTTAAGTCTGAAGTCAAATGCAGTGGCTCAACCACTGTCCGCTTTGGATACTGGACGACTCGAGTGCGAGAGAAGTATGTGGAATTCCATGTGTAGCGGTGAAATGCGTAGATATATGGAGGAACACCAGTGGCGAAGGCGACATACTAGCTCGTAACTGACGCTCAGTCACGAAAGCGTGGGGAGCAAATAGGATTAGATACCCTAGTAGTCCACGCTGTAAACGATGAGAGCTAGGTGTTGGGGAAACTCAGTGCCGAAGCTAACGCATTAAGCTCTCCGCCTGGGTAGTACGCTCGCAAGAGTGAAACTTAAAGGAATTGACGGGACCCCGCACAAGCAGTGGAGTATGTGGTTTAATTCGACGCTACGCGAAGAACCTTACCAGGGCTTGACATCTGGCTAAATACCCTAGAAATAGGGGGATAGCTATAGCCAAGACAGGTGGTGCATGGTTGTCGTCAGCTCGTGTCGTGAGATGTTGGGTTAAGT
>CAZBUP010000019.1:0-21708 GCA_964495145.1 uncultured Staphylococcaceae bacterium
TACTATCACAGCAAACAAATGGGTTCAGCGAGGAAATAACCGAAACAACTATTTATGAAACCCTAGGCAGTATACAAGGGACTTTTGTGAATGAAGAGCTTACCGCACAAAAGCAGCAAAACGCTAAACTGGAGAAAGAAAAAGAAGCCATTTATCAAGAACATTATGCTGAAAAATGCTCATTTGCTCAAAATGATTTTGATTTATTCAACCGAAATCGTCAAATACGTTTTTATGTAATTGTTTGTATCTTTGCTTTAGCATCAATGAGTACGTTTTTCCTATCTTTTTATTATTTTAATTTCTGGGTCTATCAAGTATTATCAAGCGTGATATTCGTAATTGATTTATGTATAACGGTTATTGGATGGGTCAAACCAAAATTTTTACATGGTTGGTTAAAAAGAAGGACGAATCGAATTTTCCGAAGACATCGTAATAGAATTGCTGAGAAATATGATATTAATCCTGACGACATACATTAAGATACTTGGTTGAATTCGAATATGTGTCGACAATTTTAGGGAACCATTTATAGTTCTCTAATGCCAAAAATCGAACCTCTTCTTTAATATAGAACAAATGTTGTCTAGTATAGCGATTTTTTTCATAGTACAGGTGAGGAAATTAATGATCATTGTTTGGAGTTTGGTGCACTAAGAGCGAAAAATGAGTCAAATAGTGTCATAGACGATATAAATCCACTATTCTTTGTAACCATCCAGTATGAATTATTCGGTTTTGTTGTGTTTTTTTATTGAAATTGACACCCAAAAATACACCCAAATTGATGTAAAAAATAAAAAAAGCCGTCTAGGACAGCATTATTTTTTCCGTGGTGCAGGTAGAGAGACTTGAACTCTCACAGGTTACCCTATACGCCCCTCAAACGTACGCGTCTACCAATTTCGCCATACCTGCAGCGTGCTTAATTATAAGCAAAAGGCATGAATATTTCAATTACTGATTTAACGAAACGAATGTTAAAACAAGTTAAAGACATAACTTGACAGGAAGAAGTAAATCAGCAGAGCGGTTACGTCGACAATGGTGGTCACGAACGGACTCGACATCACGGCCGGGTCTTTCTTAAGGGCTAATGCCAATAGGGGAAGCGTACCGCCGACCATCTTGGAAATTAAAATGGCAAAGAATAACGTAGCCGAAACCAGTCCGGCTATTTTTGAGATGGCGAGGAACCATGCGCCGGTGAAAGCGGCAGCCCCGGCGTCATATACTAAGATTCCGGTTGATATTTCGATGAAAATCCACAGGAATGAAAATGCGGCCACGGCCAAACCCACTAACAAAGCCACCCGCAATTCTTTGAAAAGAACGTGTGAAAAATCATGTTTGTCGATTTCCTTCAAAGCAATGCCGCGGGTGATGAGGGTTGAGCTTTGATTGCCGGCGTTGCCGCCGGTATCCATCAACACCGGAATGAAAGCCGAGAGGATCACCACTTGCTCGAAGGCGTGTTCGAACCGATTGAGGATGATGGTCGAGAAAGCGCCGAGAACCATCAACACGAGGAGCCAAGGCAGCGATTTCTTGGCTAAAGTCGGAACCGATGATTTGGTATAGGATTCTTCCAAGGGTGTAATGGCCGCCATTTTCAAGATATCTTCGCTGGCTTCCCTATCGATGACGTCCATCACGTCGTCGATGGTCACGATGCCGATCAAGCGTTGGTCGTCATTTAACACCGGCATGACGTTGAGGTCATATCGCTTAAACAACTGGGCGACTTCTTCCTGGTCGGTGGTCACCTTGGTGACGATGAAGTCCCGATTCATGATATCGGTGATTTTGACTTCGGGTTCGGCGTAAATCAGATCGTCAATGTAGACGACTCCAATCAAGGTCCGTTTTTCGTCGACGACGAAACTGGTGGCAATCGTTTCCTTGTCACGCCCGATCGCTCGGATCCGGGCTAATGCGTCGGCAACCGTGAAGCTGCCTGGGAATAGGATATATTCCGTCGTCATGATGCTGCCGGCGGTGCCTTCTTTATAGTTGAGCAGATTGTTGATGTCGGCGCGCGTCGTCTTGTCGGAGACGTTTAAAACCCGGCTGACGAGATTGGCCGGCATGTCAATCAGAAAGTCGACGATATCGTCGGTATAGGAACTTTGAATGAGTTCCATCAATTGCTTATCGTTGAAAAGGTGGACCAGTTTGGCTTGCTGGTCGTCCGACAAATAGGCGAATAGTTCGGCGGTGTAATCGCTTTTAACCGTTTTGAAAATGAATAAAAGATCAGCGGGATCTTCGATCTCATCACATATTTCGGCGATGTCGATCGGTTCGTGAGATTCGAATAACTGTCGGAGGGCGGGCACGTCTTTGGCATGAATGTAGTTTAGCAATGGCTCTAAGGTAAAAAACTCTTTTTCCATATGCGGTCCTCCTGACTCAAATATTATAATTTCCTTTTTCACGCGAAACCATATAAAATGGCTTTTATTGACTAAGAGGCTTTTTTGTCATCGGGAGTGCAGTGATATAATAAATAAAATGGACCAACCGGGCACTAATGTCGGCAATGTAAAAGCTAAGGGCGGACGGCGCAGCAAGATCGTTACGGCGCTGGTTTTGATCTTTTCAATCCTGGCGGGCATCGCCGTATCCTTTTTGGCTTTGCGTCGGGATTTGGCCACCATCGATTTGGCCCAACTTATCGAGGCTTCGAGCGTCTGGTTCTCGAGTTGGTATTGGATGGTCGGAGCCCTGGCATGCCTCGTCGTCATCTTGTTGACTGGGGCTTTGCGCATCCATCTATTATTGAAACCGAAGCAACCGAGGGCGACGCTTCAGGATTCGTATCGATATTCGCTATTAAGCAAGTATTACGTTTTGATCACCCCTTTAGGACTGGGCGGCCAGCCGGTCACCATGGTCTACATGCGCAAGAAAAACGTGCCGTTTGGCTTGGCGACATTCATTCCGATGATTGATTTGTTCGCGATGCGTCTCGCCATGCTGATCATTGGTTTGGTCACCGTCATTTTCTTTCCCAACGCCGTCGTCTCCTGGGTGCGGATCGCCGCCTATTTCGGGTTATTCTTCACGTGCCTCCTGCCGGTGGTCGGCATCTCGATGTCGTGGTTTCCGGTTTTTGAGAAAGTCGTCGTCGGGGCCTTGACCCGCATGACATTTTTAAAACGGCGCGATCAGTATATCAAGGTCACGCAAGACGCCTTCAGAAAATATCGGTCGGCGTTTGCCTACTTTAAAACCATGAAGAAGCAGGTTTTTGCAGTGATTTTGCTGGCCTTCGTGTCGCAACTCGCCTTGCTTTCGATCCCGTTTTTCATATTGAAAGCCTATCCGCTGACGGCTCTTTTGCCGAATAACGGCGTGCCCTTGACTTATCTGAATGCCGTATCGATGGTGGCATACGCCAGCATCGCCGTGGCTTTCATCCCGACTGTCGGCAACGCCGGGGCGATCGAGTTCTCTTTTTCGACCGTGTTCGCCACCTTCATGGAGGCTCGCTATTTGTTTTGGGCCCTCTTTGCTTGGCGGTTTTTGACTTTCTATCTCTTCTTGATTCTGGGTTTGGTTTTGACCTTTTACTTGGGAGTGAACCGCCGCAAGGAAAGCCGGCGCCATCGCCTCCCGGATTTTTCAATGAAAACCCGGGTGGTCTTGTTCACCGACAACTTTTTCCCGATGGTCGACGGGGTGGTGCGGACCGTCGACGCCTATGCCCGGCGGCTCCTCGCCCGAGGCTATCAGCCGATTGTCATTGCCCCGACCTACAAGAATCCCCCCGAACGGCTTCCTTATCCGGTCTATCACGTGCCTTCGTTCCGTTTGCCGAACCAAGAATATGCCCTCGGCGTGTTTCCATTCACCAAGGCCATCAAACAGGCTTTGGCGTATGACGGGCCGGTTATTTACCATACCCATGCTCCCTTTATGATTGCCCACAAAGCCATGAGGCACGCTCATGCTAACAACATCCCGATCATGACGACCTTCCATAGCAAATACTATGAGGATTTCTATCAATTCTCCCATTCCAAGGCCTTTTCTCAATGGGCTGTCAGCCATATCGTCCGCTTCTACCATAAAGCCGATGAGGTCTGGACGGTGTCCACCAAAACAGCTTCCACCTTGAGAAATTACGGTTATCGGGGCGACATCAACGTCATGCCCAACGGCACCGACTTTGTCGTGCCGCCGGACCTTGAATCCTATAAGCAGCAAGCCGTTCATTTTTTGGATCTTCAAGACGGGGAGGCCAACCTCCTGTTCGTCGGCCACCTGATTTGGCAGAAGAACCTCAAGTTTCTGCTTGAGGTATTGCGTCAGTTGGATGCCGATGGCTTCCGGTACCACATGATATTCATCGGTGAGGGTGGCCATGAAAAGATGGTTCGTAAATACGCCGATTCCCTGCATCTTAAAGGACGGGTCAGCTTCCAAGGCATCATCACCGATCGGCGACTGCTGGCCGGGATCTATGCCGCCTGCGATTTGTTCTTTTTCCCATCGGTGTACGACAACGCCCCGCTCGTGATCCGGGAAGCCGCCGCCATCGGTCTGCCGAGTTTGCTCGTGCGCGGCAGCCATAGCGCCGAAATCGTCGTCGATAACGTCTCGGGTTTCCTTGAAAAGGAAACGGTTGAGCGCATGGCCCAACGCATCGTGCATTTATTCGAGCATCCCGATGAACTGAAGACAGTCGGGGAAGCGGCCAAGACGACCGTTCCCATGAACTGGGACGTCATCATCGATCAGGCCATTGATCGTTATGAAATGATCATCAAGCGATACTATGACCAAGAAGAATAAGAAACTGCCGGCCGCCCATTGGTATTCCTACCTGTTCCTTTATGGCTTTTTAAAGCCATTGCTTTTTGTTTATTTCCATTTATTCCAAAACGTCCATTTCAAGAAAAACGGGTTTAAAATCCCCAAAGGTCCGTTCTTTTCAATTGGCAACCACCATACCAATTGGGATGGGTTTTACCATTGCATCATGTTTTACCGGCGGTTTCCGCATTTCATCGTCCATGACGAGGCTTTCAAGAATCCGGCATACACATGGATATTCGGCGATTTCCTCGGGCAAGTCAAACGTGGCCAGGACAGTTCCGACATGGAGCCGATCTTGACATTGAAGCGCCTGCTAGCCTCGGGCCAAAGTGTCAGCGTGTTCCCCGAAGGGGACATCGACATGTTTGGACGAACTTTGACAGTCGATGCATCCATCGCCAAAATGGCCAAATTTCTGGGAGCCCCCATCGTTTTGACGCGCGTACGCGGGGCCCATCTTCGGGCGCCGCGATGGAGCAACCTTGCCCATCATAGCCGCATCATTTTTGAAGTCAGCGACGTGATCATGGCCACCGAGATCCAAACCATGAGCATTTCGGCCTTGCATCACCGCATCGTTCAAGGCATTACCGTCAACGCTTACGACGACCAATTGGCCAAACCGATTCGAGTCTGGGGCCAAAGACGGGCTGAATGGATGGAACTCGGCCTTTACCTATGTCCTGCATGCCACCGCTACGAGACGTTGATCAGCCGCGGCAACCATTTCGTCTGCTCGTGTTGCGGACTGACGGGAACGGTCGACCGTCATCTATTGGTACACACAGAACCGGAGAACCATTTTGCCCGCCCGGATGAATGGGACCATTGGCAGGCGAGCGAATTGGCGGAAAAAATCAAGCAAACCCGCCCGGGTGAGCATTTATTCACTTTGGCCGGGGGAACGATGGCTATGGTCGAAGCCGACCAATACTTTGATCATGCCGCCATATCGGCTACGGCCCGCCTCTACCTTGACCGAATCGAGATCGAACCGGACGGTCAAGAGCTCATCCGCCTTCCGATTGAAGACATCGTCGCCGTCCAAGTCCAATACAAAGACGTATTCGAGATAGCCACGAAAACCAAGCGGTATCGCCTCGGCCGGAAATTTCCGAAATGGTCGGCTTATCTTTGGGTAAATTGCGTGAAATTGATACGACGAATATAGTATAATTTTATCGAATAAAGAGGTAATTGCTTATGAAACCAATCCCTGTGGAAACGAGTGCCCGGCACATCCATTTGAGCCCGGCCGACATGGAACGCTTATGCGGCAAAGGCTACGTGTTGCCATTTAAACGACCCCTGTCGATTCCCACTCAGTTCGTGTCCGACTTGCGTCTCGACGTGATCGGGCCCAAATCGACGATAAAAAACGTCGTCGTCTTAGGGCCGACCCGCAGCGCCACCCAGGTCGAAGTGTCGGCCACCGACGCCCGCGCCCTCGGCATCAATCCCCCGATTCGGGAATCGGGCGACATCCACCAATCGACGCCGATCACCATCAAGGGACCGCTGGGCGAAATCATTATTCCCGAAGGGGTCATCATCGCCAAGCGCCATGTCCACATGTCTCCGGCCGATGCCGAGGAATATGGCGTCAAGGATAAACAAGTCGTCGCCGTCAAGGTCACATCTCAAGAGCGCAGTTTGATTTTCGGTGACGTGATCATCCGCGTCCGAAGCGATTTCAACTTGACGATGCACATCGATACCGACGAGGCCAACGCTGCCGGTTTAAGCGGCGAAGTCTTCGGGGAACTGTTAATCAATTTCTAATTGACTTTCATGGGGCAAGCCCCAATAATATTACCGATTCCATATCAAGAACAACGTCATCGGAATGCAAAAACGTTGTAGCAACTCTATTACTAAATCGTAATAGTAAGTGCTGATTCCAAGCGAAGCCCACTTCGAACGATATGGCTGGATGGTTCATCAAGACTTTCCGCCGTGGGAAGTCTTTTATTTCATCAGGAGGATATATGGACGAGTTAATTCTGTTTACCAGCGAATCGGTGTCCGAAGGACACCCCGACAAGATATGCGATCAGGTCAGCGACGCCGTTTTGGACGCTTGCTTGGCCTTGGACCCGAATGCCCACGTGGCGGTCGAATGTTTTGCAAGCGAGCAACATCTGACGATTGGCGGCCAAGTGACGTTGGCGCCCGGCTTGGCCGCGCCCGATTACCAAGCCATCGCCCGTAAAGTCCTTCGCGACATCGGATATACCGATCCCGAACTGGGTTTTAGCGCCGACGAAGTCGCCATCGAAGTCTTAATCAACCCTCAAAGCGTCGAAATCAACAACGTCGTGGCGGCGATTGACCCGCTATTGACAGGGGCCGGCGACCAAGGCATCATGTTCGGCTACGCCACGAGTGAAGACCGTAATTATATGCCATTGGCCATCGTCATCGCCCATAAATTGATGCGCGTGGCTTCAGCCATGCGCAAAGAAGGCCGTTTTCCTCACGCCCGGCCCGACATGAAGTCGCAAGTAACGGTCGACTACACCAATCCCAAGGCCATTCGCATCGACACCATCGTCATGGCGGTGCAACACGATCCCGACATCGATGTAGCCGCTTTTAAGCGTTTTGTCCACGATCATGTCATGGTCCCGGTCGCCCAATCCTTCAAGATGAACCTCGATTTCAAATATTACGTCAATGACAGCGGCACTTTCGTCAACGGCGGGCCGCGAGCCGATACCGGATTAACCGGCCGCAAGATCATCGTTGACACCTATGGTGGGGCGGCCCGTCACGGGGGCGGGGCTTTTTCAGGCAAGGACGCGACCAAGGTCGACCGTTCGGCCGCCTACATGGCCCGCTATATCGCCAAAAACCTCGTCGCGGCCGGTTACGCCCGCCGCTTGGAAATCCAATTGTCGTACGGCATTGGGATGGTCGAACCGATCAGCTATGCCATTTTCACCTATAAAACGCGGGCCCCGGGCGTGACCGACCGGATGATCCTTTCGATCATCAAACGCCTGTTCGATTGCCGGCCGGGGGCCATCATCCAAGCCTTTGGTCTCCAACATCCGAACTTCCATTACCAAGACCTGGCCGCCTACGGCCACATTGGCCGGAACGACCTCGACTTGCCCTGGGAACGCCTCGACCAAGTCGCTCGGTTGAAAGAGGAACTGCAAAAATTCACTGGACTCGACGCGAATCACTTTTAACTTGCCGCCCGTTTGTGGCAAAATAAAAGTAAGGTTGTGACATACATACAATAGAAAGGATTATGGAAATGAAATACCAAATTGTTGGTAAGAACATTGAAGTAACCGCAGCGATTGACCACGCGATTCGCAAGAAGCTGTCGCGGATGGACAAGTATTTTGTGATTACTGACGATGTACTGTGCCGCGCGCTTGTCCGCTCCTACAAAACCGGAGCCAAAGTCGAAGTTACGATTTATACGAAGATGATGGATTTCCGCGCCGAAGTGACCCACGATGACCTGTACGCCGCCGTCGACCTCGCCATTGACAAATTGGAAGGCCAGATGCGAAAACTGAAGACGCGCCTTGACCGCCGCAACCACCCAAGCCTTTCCCAATCGATGATTCTGTCCAACATCGAAGCCGACGACACCGATGCGGTGTCCGACCAAATCGTCCGCCTGAAATCGATCTTCCTCGAACCGATGCCGGTTGAAGAAGCCATTACCCGCATGGAAGCGCTGGGACACCAGTTCTTCATGTATCTTGACGCCGAGGACATGCTCGTCGGGGTGCTGTACCGCCGCAACGACGGAGGATACGGCATCATCCAAGCCGAAAACAAAATCAACCTCTAATCTGAGGGAAAAGAGAGGGCATAGCCCTCTTTTTTTATGCTTGTTGTTTCATAAGAGGCTTGATAATGATAAAATAAAACATCTAAACGGAGGATGCCTGTGTCACACGTATTGGCGGTTGATCTCGACGGAACCTTGTTTTATCCCAAACGGACGAAAACGCTCATTTCGAGCGCCAACCTTCAGTTCATCCGCGATTTCATTGATGCCGGCAACCGGGTCATCATCGTGACCAGTCGCAATCGCGAGTTTGCCGAATTGACGGCGGCCAAAATCGATCGCCCAATCGATTTCGTGTGCATCAACGGGGCCCAGATCGTCGTTGACGGAAACGTGATTCACGACGAGACCTTGACGCCCGGGCGCGCCCAAGAGATTTTCGACGGCATGAAGGGTCACGGCAAGCAACCATTGGCTTGGTTCATCGACAGCAAGCGGTTTCAAAACCTGATGTACAGCGGCGAAACCAGCTGGTTTACCCAATTATTTTTCAAATATTATTACAAATCGCAAGGCGTTTACCAACAATCGTATTTAGCCGATAACGACATTTTCCTCTCCGAACTCAAAAAGGGAGAAATATACCGATTGTTGCTATATTTCGGATTAGGCCGGCGCCGCGTCGACATCGCCAAAGACGTCAATAAGCATGTGCGCGAGCGTTATGGCCAAGACATCGAGGCTTCCTGGATCAACACTGTGGTGGAAATCGCCCCCTTCAATTGCACGAAAGCGGCTGCCCTCGAGAAAGTGATTGCCCTTAAGCACATCGACCGCGACCAGGTTTACGTCGTCGGCGATTCCGGCAACGACATCTCGATGTTCCAAAATTTCCAAGCCCATAGCTACGCCATGGAGCACGCGCACGATTCGGTCAAAAAGTTCGCGCGCTACACCATTAAGAAAGTCCATCATCTCCGCCGCATATTGTTAGACAACGAGGATACATTATGATTAACAAAGCCGGTCATTACATCTTAGGCATCTATCACTTCACGATCATGCTTCGAGACACGCTCGAATATACTTTCAGGAAGGACAGCTACCATATCGCCGCCTACAAGGCGCGGCGCCAAGCCTTTGAAAAATCGCTTGAGGACAAAGCCCAAATCAAGCAAATTTTGGTTAAGCTCGGCGAGAATGGGACCAAAGTCGAGGCGAAACTCAAAGAATTCATCGATTTGCTTTACAGCGACGGCTCGACGATTTTGAAAGTCACGGCCGATGAATTGCGGGTCGACCATGCCCAGCATCTGATTCTCTTCGAGATGGTGATTGGCTTGCATCAAACCTTCTGGGATATACTGTCCGGTTATCTCCAAGCGGCCACCTCCCGTCAAGACATCAACCTCGACCTAGCGCCACTCCTTGAAGCCGATGAACGCTTGTATCGGACCATTGCCTTGCAGGGGCTGATGAACGAGATTGAAAAAGTCTTTCTCGAATTTCAAAAAGCCATGCAGGAAAGTCGCGGCGCCAAAACGCCTCAAAGCAATTACATCGTGAACGACTTGACGAAACTCGTCCAGTTGGTCAATTTCCAAAAGGCCCACAATCGCATCAAGGACACAGCCTTCAACGACATGGTCGACGGCCAGCTCCGCGTCCTAGAAATGATCGAAGGGAAACGGGAATTGCCGCTCATGAAAGAAGAGGAAGTCAATCCGGAAACCAAGCAATTCGGGGTCATGATCAACGGCATCCGCCATCGCTCGTTCCCCAACGTCTTCCATCAAGCCCGCGAAGTCAATCGCGCCGTCCTAGTCGACAGCGAAACGGTTTGGAAAGACCGCTATTTGCCGATCCACCAAGAATTGATGGCCGGATTGCAGGAAGGCCTGAACGGCGCCCCGAAAGAACCCTTTGACGCCTAGGCCGACATTTGATTGAATTAGCCGGCGTCGGATGTTAAAATAACGACGCTTATCATTGGAGGACTAACATGAATAAACGCGTGCTTAAAGGTAAAGAACTGGTCTGGTACATCATCGCGGCGGTCTTGGCCGTCGGCGGGGTGGCTTTGGCCGTTTTGTCGATTATCGGCGATTATTTGAACGTCCCGGCGGCCGACAATTGGATCGTCAACGCCGAGGAAGCCGTCAGCACCTGGTCCAAAATCGAAATCGATTGGCTCGGCTGGGGCACCATCTTCATCGCCGTCGCCTTCGCCATCGCCGTGGTGGCGCTGCTGTATTTCGCCAAAAAGGACATCGCCGAGAAGGAAAAGGCCTTGCGCCGCGCCCAACGGTTGGGCGGCGACCTCCCAAGCGTCGAAGAATGACCCAAGTCGCTTCCGTGCTATAATATGCATACTGAAAAGGGGTGATCGGCATGGAAGAAAACAAGAAAACCAAATACTTCATTCGGATCGTCCATCAAACCGAAGAACCCGACCTTGACGATCTCGAAGCCATGATCGAGGACAACCCCGAAATGAAGAAGTTGGGCATCGTCCTCTTGATGGCCAACAAAAAATTGCGTCACTAAAAAAAGACCCTACGCCGTAGGGTTTTCTTTTTGTTGTTTCAGATAGTCGATCAGCTTGTCGATGTCGAGCGGCTTGGCGAACAAGTAACCTTGGGCTGAATCGAATTCATCGGCGATGACCGTTTGCTTGATGGTGTCGGTTTCCACGCCTTCGGCCAACACTTCGTAGCCGAGGTCATGGGCCAATTTGACCGTGGCCGAGACGATCTTGTGGATCGAGGAATTCTGATGGATGTTCTTGATGAAGTAGCGGTCGATCTTGATGGTGCTGACCGGGTAGCGGCTCAAGTATGAAAGCGAACTGTAGCCGGTTCCGAAATCGTCGATGATGATTTGGACGCCGTGGTCGGCGAATTTCTTGAGGACTTCGGCCGAAACTTCGGGATTGTCCATGACCGTCGATTCGGTGACTTCGATGCGGACCAAGGCCGGGTCGATCTCGTGCACTGTCAGCAGTTCGAACGTCTTTTCGAAAAACAACGGATCAAACAGGTTTTTAGCCGAGACGTTGACCGAAATCGGAATGCGGTAGCCGGCGCTGGATAAATGTTTAATGGCTTGGATCGTGTGCCGGAAGACGTACATGGTCAACTCGCCAATCAATCTGGTTTTTTCCACGAGGGGGATAAAATCGCTCGGCGGGATGATGCCGCGGGTCGGGTGTTTCCAGCGTATGAGGGCTTCCAACCCCTCGATTACCCCGTCTTTGAAGCGGATTTGTGGTTGGAAGACCAAGAAGAAATCTTGTTGTTCAAACGAATTTTGAACATGCATCAGCAGTTCGTATTGCTTGCGCTTCATCGACATCTCGTCTTGATAGATGACGTAGGGAATCCGATTTTCGGTGGCGATGCGGGCAGCGCTGTCGGAATAGATGAACGTCGCCATTTTTTCGCAGTCTTCCCGTTTGTCGGTTTCATGGGCGCCTAGCGAATACTCGATGTAGACCGGTTCGCCCCGAATCGTGTGGATCGTCTTCAAGGCCTTGATGACCCGTTCGACGTCATAAGCCAATTCGGTCAACGGTTGGATGATCCAAAAACGGTTGTTGTCGACTTGGATGATGAGGAAGGGCCGGCTGATCTCGTCGCGGATTTGCCGTTCAATCAAACGAATCAAATCATAATAGACATCAACCCCCAGGACATCGAGAATGTCATGGTAGTTATTGATCAATAAAGTCATGATGGCGTGGCTTTGGTTCTTCAATTGCTTGGCGCCGCGCTTGAGGTAATTGGTGTTGTGAAGACCGGTGTCTTGGTTATGCATTTCCAGCGAGGCGATGCGCCGGGCCCCATAACCGGACAAGACGCCGATGAAAGTGAAAATAATCATGCGGAAAATCCAGTTCAGCGGGGCTTGGGGCTCCATCGAGACGGTTTCAAACGGCATCAGCGGACCGAGCATCAATCCGCCGAAAATGCCAATGAAGGCCCCGAACAGGGGATGAACCATGATTCCGGCCAAGGTGATGGCCAAATACATCGAATGGGAATAAACGTACTTGATGCCGCCGGTGGCATAAACTAACCAATACACCAGCGGAACCAGGCCGGTGATGGCCGCCGCAAACAAGACTTTTTGGTATTGGACCAAGAAGCGACGAATCTTGGCGAAAGTCGGGTTTTGTTTTTTCATCATGTTTGCACGGCTCCTTTGGCCTCGACATGAACCATATCCTTAGTATATGCGTAGCAAATCATGAATTTCAATTGGCAATGACCATCGTATTTTACCGAAACATGTAATCAAACCGGCTCCCAATCTCAGAAACCGACGATTTCACGTCTTCGAAACGCTCCAAAATGAAGAAAATCATAATTCCCGGGTTGACCATCTTTTATTTTTCGGTTAAATGACCGACAATGGATATAAGCATTGAAAATAGTGACATTTCAAGATGAAAAGCAACCACATCGATTCAACCTTTGTCGGCTTGATTTTAAATCCATTTTGTTATGGATGGACAACACTTCACTAAACCAACAGTGCGATAGGAGCGGATTATGAAACTGACCGGCGGAGAAATCATCGTCAAACAACTCGTGGAAGAACAGGTCCCCTACGTGCTCGGCATTCCCGGGCATGGGATATTATGCTTTTTCGACGCGCTGCGGCGCGAAAGCCAACTAGGCAAGATCGCCTATATCCAAGTCAAGCATGAACAAGCGGCCACCGCCATCGCCGATGGGTATTTTCGAGTGACCGGGCGTCCCTTGGCGACTTTCGCCTCCATCGGGCCCGGCACCCTGAACACGGCCATCGGCCTCGGCACGGCATATGTCGACGGGTCGGCTTTCTTGCAACTATGCGGGGATACTCACGTCCACATGAAAGGCGTTGGCGTCCTTCAGGAAGTCGAACGCTATCAAGACAGCAACATCATTCGAGTGTTGGAACCGCTGAGCAAACGCAGTTGGCGGGTTGAAAACGTCAGGCAACTGCCCAAAATCATCCATCGTTCATTCAGCCACATGCTGACGGGCCGAAGCGGCCCCGTGGCCATCACCTTGCCGATGGATGTTCAAGCCGCCGCGGTCGAATGCGATATCTCGAAATGGCCCATAAGCCATCCGGAAGCTAAACCCGCCCCCGATCCAAAATCGATCAAGTCGGCCATCGAACTGATGAAGACGGCCCAACGCCCAGTCATATTACTAGGAGGCGGAGCCCTGAAAGCCCGGGTCGCCGACCAAGTGCAAACCTTGGCGCGCCGATGGGGCGCCGGCGTCATCACCACCTTGCAGGCCAAAGGGGCCATCAGCGAGTCATTCGACCAATATTGTTTCCACACCGGAAGCAAAGGGACGGCCATCGGGGTGGCCATCGCTCGGTCGGCCGACGTCATCTTGGCTTTGGGGACCCGATTTGCCGACGAAACGTGCTGCTCCTACCGAAAAGGGCAGGCCTTTAATTTTCCGGACACCAAATTGATCCACGTCGACATCGATCCGGGCGAAATCGGCAAAAACTATCGGGCCGACCTTGGCATCGTCGCCGACGTCCACCCCTTTCTCGAGCAATTGCTATTGCAATTCGAAGGAATCCAGGTCAACCATGACTATTTGAAGGAAATTCAGGAAAGACGCCAAGCTTGGCGCCAATATCTTCATGACATCCGTCAAGTGCCAAGCGATCAATTGACCATCTCGCAGCTCATCGGGGTCATGAACGAGGTCTTGCCCGACGATGCGCGCATCGTCACTTCATCGGGAAATACGCAAGCGCAATTATTCCAAGAATATGTTTATAAGGAACCTTATTGCAACGTGACGACCGGGGGATTCTCCACCATGGGCTGGGCTTTGCCGGCCGCCATCGGCGTTCAATTGGCGTTGAAAGACAAGCCGGTGATCGCCTTGATGGGCGATGGCGACTTTTTGATGATCATGCAAGAACTGGCCACGCTGGCCCAATATGACATCCCGGTCATCGTCATCGTGGCCGACAATAGCGGCTGGATGGCCATCAAAGATCTGCAGATGAACGCGTTTGGGCCCAACCTGGCTTTCGGCAACGACTTCATGAAAGACGGGGTTCCCTACTCGCCTAATTTCAATCAGTTGGCTGCCTCTTTCGGTCTTGTTAATTTCCGGGCGGAAACGGCCAGTCAGCTGAAAGAAACGCTGGAAAAATCGCTGGCCTTGAAAAAACCGGTTTTCATCAACGTACCGGTGACGAGGGAATTCCCGTTGACCGGCGGGCAGACCTTCGGTTGGTGGGATGTCCCGATTCCGGTCTATATGGATGAGAAGCGCCGCGAATACGAAGCGGCTATCGCCGAAGAAACGGTTTAAGGATTTCCCCATGGAAAAACTCAAATATTTTACCAATAATCAATTAGTTACTAGTCAAACCGAGCTATATTTTAACGCTTACGATCCATCGACCGGGGCCGTCATCGCCCAAGTGCCGGCTTGCACCCTGATTGAATTAAACCAGGTGGTAGCCAATGCGAAAGCGGCTTACCCCGGGTGGGCGGCCACCCCAGTCATGAAACGGGTCCAAATTCTCTATCGGGTCCGCGAGTTATTGCTGGAACACCTGGACGAACTGACGCTTTTAGTCGCCCTTGAAAACGGCAAAGTCTACGACGAAGCCCAAGGCGACGTCTTGAAAGCCAAGGAAGGAACCGAACAGGCGATCACGGCCCCGACGGCCCTCCAAGGCCAGAGCCTCATGGATGCTTCTACCGGATATGACACGGTCTTATATCGGGAACCGCTCGGCGTTTTCGCCGGGATCGTCCCGTTCAATTTTCCGGCCATGATTCCGTTTGGATGGATGGCGCCCATATGCGTGGCGGCCGGCAACACCATCGTATTGAAAGCCGCCAACCAAACGCCGCGCACCGCTCTACGAATCGCCCAACTGTATGCCGAAGCCGGCATGCCCAAAGGCGTCATCAACGTGATAACCACGGCCAATCAGGAAGCCGAAGTCCTCTTGCGTCATCCCGATGTCGTTGGGATCACCTTCGTCGGCAGCACTAAGGTCGGACGCCATATCTATGAGGTGGCAGCCGCAAACGGCAAACGGGTTCAAGCTCTATGCCAAGCCAAGAACCACGCTTTGGTCCTCAAGGACGCCCCGATTGACCGGGTCGCCGCCAGCATCATCAATTCGGCCTTTGGCTGTGGGGGCCAGCGCTGCATGGCCTTGCCGGTCGTCGTCGTGGAAAACGACGTCGCCGACCAACTGGTCGCCGCCATCAAAGACCAAGCCACCCAGTTGCGGCTCGGACCAGCGTATGACAAGACGAGCCAACTGGGACCGGTGGTTTCCCCCGAACGCAAGAAAGCGATCCTCGACTGGATTGACGTCGGTTTACAAGAAGGCGCGAAACTAATGCTGGACGGCCGCACGGTTGCCGTGCCCGGCCATGAGCAGGGATTTTATTTAGGACCGACCATATTCGACCACGTGACCGAATCGATGCGGGTCGGCCAGGAAGAACTATTCGGCCCGGTCTTGTGCATCAAGCGCGTGGCTTCCTTTTCGGAAGGCCTTACCTTGATGAACGCCAGCCCTTATGGCAACGGCAGCATCATTTTTACCCAAAACGGCCATTACGCCCGCGAGTTCGTCAAACGGACCGGGGCCGGCATGGTCGGGGTCAACGTCGGTATTCCGGTTCCCATCGGCGCCTTCCCATTCAATGGGCATAAATTAAGTTTCTTTGGCGATATCCATGTCCTTGGATCCGATGGCTTCAAGTTCTATACCGAGGCTAAAGTGGTTACCAGCCGTTGGTTTGACGAAGAGGAAAAGAAAAAGACCCAGGTATCGACTTGGGACGGCACGATATAAGGAGCCAATCGAACATGAGCGAAAAAATGCGTTTTGTCTTAATCGGGTGCGGGCGCATCGCCACCTTGCACGTAGCCGGGTACCGCGACCGCGACGATGCCGAACTGTATGGCGTATACGATAAGAAAAAAGCCGTGGCTTTGGCTTTTGCTAAAGAACATGGCATTCCGAGGGTCTACGATTCATTCGAAGAAGTCTTGTCCGATTCTAGCGTCACCGGCATCGAACTGTTGGTCCCCCATCATCTCCACTGCCAGATGACGATTCAGGCTTGCCAGGCCAAAAAGCACGTCTCGGTCCAAAAACCGATGGCCATGAATTTGAAAGAATGCGATTTGATGATCGAGGCCGCACGGGCTAACGGCGTCAAATTGAAAGTGTATGAAAACTTCGTCCATTACCCACCCTACAAGCGGATGAAAGACATGATTGCCCAAGGCGAAATCGGTCATGTGCTTGGGATTCGTTACAAGATGAACAACTGCAGTCTGATGTCGGTCAACACCCCGGGCGTCAAAGCCCGGGCCAAAGGCGTCGAGGGGAGCGAGGAATTGCCGGAGACCGGTTGGAAAATCAACCCGACCAGTTGGCTATGGCGCTTGAACGACACCTTGGCGGGCGGGGGACCGTTCGTCTTTGACGACGGCTACCACAAATTTTCATTGTTTTACGATTTGTTCGGGGCCATCGAAAAGGTCACGGCTTGGATCGACACCACCCCGGTTTTAGCCGGCATCTGCCAAGATTGCCCAGCCGTCGTCATGTGGAAATATCGCGATAAGAAACTCTATGGCACGTGGGATATCACCGCTAGCGACGACATGTACATCCAATCGAAATACTATACGTGCGACGAACGGATGGAAATCACCGGCTCGCGCGGGGTCCTGTGGCTGACGCGGTGCACGGCTACCCTATTGCCCGACGTGGCCCCCATTGTCATGTACCGCGATGGGAAGTTGACCGAATTTTGGGAAGAGAAGAACGATTGGCAGGATTCATTTATCGGCTCGACCCATGACTTCATCGATGCCATCAAAGACAATCGGGAACCGGTGTTGTCGGGCGCAGTCGGCAAGGAAGTGCTGAAATTCGCCTTAGCGGCCATCGATTCGGCCAAAAACAACCGAACCGTATTTTTAAACGAATACCTTGATAAGGCCATTCCCAAGAAAAAAGGCATCCTCGGGATGTTACTAGGCAAGTAGTATGACCCATTACCAAAACTTGAAAGTCTTAGCGGCGGAAATCCGCAAACTGACGATCCACGCCATGGAAAGCTCCGGGTACGGCCATATCGGGGGCGCGATGTCGATTTGCGATCTTCTGGCCGTCCTTTACGGCGGGGCCATGCATGTCAATCCCCAGGCGCCACGCCAACTTGACCGCGACTGGCTCGTGCTGAGCAAAGGCCACTGCGGTCCGGCTCTCATCGCCACCTTGGCGCACCAAGGCTATTTTGACGTTTCGGAATTGAAAACGCTTAACGCCAACGGGACCAAATACCCCAACCATTGCGACCGTCTGAAAACGCCTGGCATCGACATCACGACCGGTTCTTTAGGGCAAGGTCTTTCCCTGGCCAGTGGCGTCGCCTTCGGCCATCGTTTGAACCAGATGCCGAATTACGTTTATGCCATCGTCGGCGACGGCGAACTGCAGGAGGGCCAAAATTGGGAAGCCCTCCAATTCATCGCCCATCAAAACTTGAATCATCTCATCATGTTCATCGATAACAACAAACGCCAATTGGACGGTTACCTTACCGATATTTGCGAGCAAAACGATTTAGGCCAGAAACTTTCTGCCTTCGGGCTCGCGGTCCAGACCATCGACGGCCATGACGTCGAAGCGATTGAGCGGGCCATCGCCAAAGCTAAAACATCAGAAAAACCGAGCGCTGTCATCTTGAATACCGAGAAAGGCCATGGCTGCTCATTTGCCGAAATACCGGGCTTCAACCATTACATGGTGATTACCAAAGCGATGGCCGATGCGGCTTGCGATGAAATCGATCGGCGCTTAAAGGAAGCATTGTCATGATCAAACTAATGAACGAATTCAAATTGGACGCTAAGGAAATGCGATCCTACTATAGCGACGCCTTAATCGAAGCCGCCGAGAAAGATCGGCGCATCGTCGCCATCGATGCCGACGTGTCCCATTCGATGGGAACGGTCCCTTTTTACGAAAAATTTCCGGATCGGGCCGTCAACTGCGGCATTATGGAAGCCCACATGGTCGGTTTTGCTGCCGGGTTGTCGGCGACTGGCTATGTCCCCTTCGTCCATGCCTTCGCCACTTTTGCGACCCGGAGGGCCTTTGACCAATTGTTCTTGGCCGCCGGTTACCAACAAATGAATATCAAGGTCATCGGAGGCGACGCCGGGGTAACGGCCACCAGCAACGGAGGCACCCACATGCCATTTGAAGACCTGGCCTTGACCCGGGTGATTCCCGGCTTCACGGTCATTGAACCGGCCGATGGATCGGCGTACCGTCAATTGATTGCCCAAGCGGCCGCGACTTACGGGAACTTCTATATTCGCTCGACGCGGCGGAAAACCGTGCGTCTCTACGATGAGGGCACCGATTTCCTCGTTGGAAAAGCCAATCAAATCAAAGACGGGACCGACGTGGCCGTCATCGCTTGCGGCATCATGGTCCATGAAGCGCTGCTTGCGGCCCAAGTTCTCGAAAAAGAAGGAATCTCGGTGCGAGTCATCGATATGTTCACCATCAAGCCGATTGATGAAGCGGCCATTATCAAAGCGGCGCGGGAATGCCGGGCCATCGTGACGGCCGAAAACCACAATGTCGTCGGCGGCCTCGGAAGCGCCGTCGATCACGTGGTCACTTCCAACTTTCCAGTCCCGGTTGGAAAGGTTGGCGTCCATGATTCGTTTGGGGAAGTTGGCACTCAAGACTACTTGATGGAGAGATTCCAATTGACATCCAAACATATCATCGTGAGAATTAAAGAAGTTATAGCGAGGAAACGACCATGAAAATCGCCGTCATCAGCGAAGTCTCGGCTCGCGATAAAAACCCCGACATCATCAAAGCCCTGCAAGATCGGGGCCAAGAGATTTTCAATGTCGGCATGGTTCCCGGCGAGCAACCGATTGAATTGACTTATATCCATACCGGACTGATGGCCGCCATCTTGTTGAATTTGGGGCTGGTCGACCTTGTGGTCGGCGGCTGCGGCACCGGGCAAGGTTTTTTAAATTCGGTCATGCAATACCCAAACGTTATCTGCGGTTTGCTGACCGATCCCTTGGACGGCTTCCTTTTCTCGCAGATCAACGCCGGCAACTGCATCTCCTTAGCCTTGAACAAAGATTACGGCTGGGCCGGGGATTTGAATCTGCGGTACATCTTCGACCGCTTTTTTGAAATGACGCCGGGCCAAGGTTATCCGAAAGCCCGTCAAGACAGCCAAGCGAAATCGCGCGCTATTTTAAAAGACCTATCACGGGCGAGCCACCGACCGTTGCGCGAGACCCTGGCCCTCATCGACGGGGCTCTATTGGATACGGTGATGAAGATGCCATCTTTCCGCGAATTGATTGGCAAAGCCTCTTCCAATGACCCGATTCATGATTTGCTTATGCAGCACGCCAAGACCAAATAGATTGCAGAAGCGGCCTTATTTCGTTTTTTTCATCAGCGATGAAGCGTTTCAATCAATGCCAGCCATTGATGGAGGGATATTATGAAGAAACTACGAGCCAAATTAGCCTATGGAGCCGGCGATATTTACGGCGGCGGCGCCTTCTTGGTGTTCAGCCTCTTATACATGAACTTCTTGACCTTGGTCGAAGGGATTCCCGTGGCTGCGGCCACTATCATCATTTTCATCGGCAAGATATGGGACGCGGTCACCGATCCCCTGGTTGGGCGCTTGTCCGACAAGACGCGGTCGAAATTCGGCCGGCGCCGCTTTTATTTCTTGCTAGGCATCATCCCGGTATTGATTTCTTTCGTGACCTTGTTCTATTCGTTTGGCATCACCAGCGAGATCGGCAAGATCATATACCATACTTTCGCCTACATGTTCTTCGGGACCGCCTTCACCATCGTGATGGTCCCCTATAACGCCGTCTTGTCCGATATTACCTCCGATTATAACGAACGGACCAGTTTCACCACCATCCGGATGATGATTTCCGGCGCCGCTTCGCTCGTGTGCGCCGTGGTCCCCGGCATGATCATCAAAGGCATTGGCGGCGAAGTCAACGGCGCCGCTCAAGTCAACGGCTATCTCGTCATGGCCTTGATCCTCGGCGTCTTGTTCGGCGTGGCGTGGCTCATCGTCTTTTTGGGCGTCAAGGAGAAGAAGGACTTGGAAACACCCGAGAAGATTACCTTCAAGGATTGGCTCGGCATTTTCAAAAACAAACCATATCGTAATTACTTAGGCATATTCTTGACCTTTCAGATCGCGGTCGACCTCGTCTTGGCCATTTTCATTTTCTACGTCGATCTCGTCATCTTGAAATACCAATACTATGAGTTGTTCGTCGGCCTGCTTTTGGTTTTCCAAATCATCTTCATGGTGGTCAACAACCTGATAGCCCAAAAGAAGGGCAAGGCTTTCCCGATCTTCATCGGCTTGCCGATTTGGATTGGCGTCTCTTTAGCCTTCATCGCCTTCAACAGCACGACCCCCATTTGGGTGATCGCCGTCATGGCCGTGATGATCGCCTTAGGGTCATCGGCCGGCAACTTGTCGACTTGGTCGATGTTGACAGACATCTACGACATTGATGAAATCATGACCTCGAAGCGGCGCGAAGGCCTATACAGCGGGGTGACCACCTTCGCCCGTAAATTAGGAAGCGGCATCGCCATATTGATTCTCGGGCTCGGACTCAAAGCTTTGGGTTTCGACCAAGACACTTACAATATATTGAGAAGCACGGCCGAAAACTTCGATCCCTCGGTCTATGCGAGTTCCGGCCTTGTGGCCGGCATCCGCTGGATGTTCGTGGCCATCCCTTCGGTCTTGTGCCTATTATGTTTGGCTTTCGCTTTCTTCAATAAAATCAACAAACGGCGGTTTGACGCCGTTATCGCCGGCATCGAGAGTTTCAAGCTTCATGGCAATATCAACGGCTTGGCTCCCGAGGTGATTCAGGATATTGAAGTGGCCACTGGCGTCAAGAAGGAAGCGCTTTGGGCTGGGAATAACAAGCGTTGATTCCATAATTAGTCGTATGTTTGATTCAGGGAGCGCCAAGCGCTTCCTTTTTCATAAAAAA
>CAZBUP010000020.1:0-20926 GCA_964495145.1 uncultured Staphylococcaceae bacterium
GTGTGTCGCCAGTTCAAGCCTGGCTTGGGCCACCACTATATCGAATGAGAGGGACTATTACAGTCTCTCTTTTTATTTTCGAAAGACTGAAAAAAACCATCAAACATCAAGTTGTGTAAATGCTTGCTATAATTTGCATAAATAACAAATATTGTTTTAGAATAACTTAGTACATTAACCTAATAAAAAAGAGAAAAAATGAAATACAAAAAATGGACCACATACATATTTTGTTCGGTAATGTTGCCATTTTCGTTTATGGGAGCATCATGTAATTCGGGTTCGGGAACAAGTGATATATCTTCGGGGACGATTGAAGTATCTAGTGGAAAACAACTAAATGATATACGGAAACACTTGGCGGCTACTTACCACCTAGTTGCTGATATTGACCTGGCTGGCATTGAATGGGTGCCAATCGGTACCGCTACTAACCCGTTTACCGGAACCTTTGATGGGCAAGGCCATGTGATTAGCCATCTCACGATCAGCCAGGAATATGATTATCTAGGTTTGTTTGGCTTTAGTACCGGGACAATCAAAAACACGATATTGGATGAAGTGGACATTCATGTTATTGGAGAGTATAGCCAAATCATTAATGCCGGTGCCTTTGTTGGATGCTCAACGAGAATGCTAGAAAACCTGCATACGTTAAATGGCGAAATCTATATCCAAGGCAAATATGACTCTTTTGGGTCTGTCGGAGGCATCGCTGGCGAGATGTATTATGATTCCGTCAATGCCTTACTTGTCAATATTTCAAATGGCTTGACCATAACCGGCGATATTTTAGACATAGGCGGCATCGTGGGACAAATTCATGCCGATCCCGAGTACGTAACCACCACGATCACCGATTCCTATAATACGGGTGACATAACTGGAAACGAAAGGGTCGGCGGTCTGGTGGGCGGGATTTTTTATAAGTTCAAGAACACCTTCGCCATTACCAATTCCTATAATACCGGCAACGTAACGGGAACCGCGCGGGTCGGTGGCCTGGTAGGATTTGAAGATTCCACCACCACCATTACCGATTCCTATAATACCGGTGATGTCACCGGAACGACGGATGTCGGCGGCCTCGTTGGATTTAATCGGCTTGAAACGACCATTATCACATCCTTTAATACGGGCGACGTAACGGGAACCGCGGACGTTGATGGGCCACCGATGGTCGTGGTCGGCGGTCTGATCGGATTTGCATATTCCACCATCACCATTACCGATACCTATAATAATGGCACCATCTACGGAGAAAATTATGTTGGCGGCCTCGTGGGGTTTGGATATGCCACCATTAGTATCGCCAATTCCTATAATAGCGGCCCCATCATCGCTACAACAAATCTGGTAGGTGGTCTCGTCGGAGTCAGTCAAACAGAGCAATTTAATGTCAATGATTCAATCAACTTTGGCGAGGTGATCGGTCGCGGGTTGAAAGGAGCGATCATTGGCTCCATTACATCGACGGACATTGACCAAGAACTTGTTTATTTCACGAATTCGGTTATCAAAGGTTGCGGATCAGCCGGCAATGACGATGTTGATATTGGTATAAGAGAAACAGATTTATCCATATTTGACGTAGATTTTTTCATGGATACGTTGGGTTGGGATGATGATATCTGGGATTTTACGACTTTAGATGCTGAAAATGAAAAATATCCTGTTTTGAAAACGAGCAATAGCGATTGATACAATAGATCCTAAATCAATATAATCAACCGGTCACTCATTATCTTGCTATGACCATTGGGATATCTTTGATGACACGCAGTTTGATAAACAAGTTAAAGGATGTTGAATTGGATTGAAAATTCATGTGTCGAGTTCTATGTACCGTACATAGAATCCCTCATTTCTTATGAGCAAGAAAATGATTAAATATTGGGCAATTGCGAAGTGGTTTTGTTTTTATTGAGTCCGAGAGACTTAAATGATATGACCACTGCCGGAATTAGCAAACCGGCTTTGGCGGCAGGAATGATTAAGGCGGTCGGTCCCGTGGCAAGATCTAAGCCCAAGGCGGCGACGATTGATGGAATGGTGTCGATGGCAATGGCTTCGTAAATCACGAATGCCACGGCTAATACCAATGCGGCGATGGCCGCGCCCAGCTGTATCTTAACTTGCTTGAGTACGGATGCTTCGTTATTGGAATCCTGCGTTCTACGTTTCAATACGACGGCAAAAATCATTAAGATCAGCGTGGTGGCGAAGCCACCCAGTATCAGCCAGTTTTCGCCTCTCATGAGAGTCAAAAGCCGATTATACAAAGCAAGTTCCGTTGGCGTCAAATAAGAACCATATAATGCCAGTTGACCGGCAAGAGAACTTGAGCTGGCCAAACCGATGATCCACCCAATCGCTCCAAGAATCATCAGCACAAGGGAAACGACAAAAATATAGCGTGAATAGTACTTGCCGTAATTTTTAAAGACGATGGGGCGACCGTACAAATCCATGGTATGAACCGCGGGTGCTGATTGGGGCGTTTGATTGGCAAGAATTCTGGCTCCGCATTTGGGGCAATATAAAGAATTGTCTTCAATCTCAGACTGGCAAATAGGACATTTCATGGTGTTACTCCTCAATATGTTTTCATATTAACAAAGAAACCCTTGAATATACAATATGACCTGCCGGTATATTTAAAGTATTAAAGATACGAGTATAATCATAAGGAATCATGAAAATCCAAATCATCGGTTATAGCGGCGCCGGCAAATCGACGCTGGCCGTCAAATTGGCAACGCACTATGGCATTCCGTTTCTGCACCTCGACAATGTCCATTTTTTCGATGCCTGGCAAGAACGGCCGTTAGAAGAGGAAAATCAAATTGTCAGAGCCTTCTTATCCGAAAATGAATCTTGGGTCATCGATGGCAATTACAGCCGGGTCGCCCCTGAACGGTTTGCGCAATCCGATCTCACCGTATTTTTGAATTACAATCGGTTTTACTGTTATTGGAAATCGCTGCAGCGCTATGGGAAGAACCGCGGCAAAAGCCGCAGTTCCTGCGGCTGTATCGAGAAATTCGACCGCGAGTTCCAACGCTGGATCCTCATCGACGGCCGAACCAAGGCAAGACAGAATCATCATCGATCGAACCTTCATAAGTCCCCAGGCCGGCAAGTGATATTCAAGAATGTACGGCAATTGAACCGATGGTTATCAGCCTCGGGCATTGAATAATCAACGGTTCATAAGACTTGCCAAAATCCGTTGATGAAACGACAATCTTGCTTAAACAGGCTGATTGCGATCTTTCTTGTTTCTTTTGCATGAATAAAGTGCTAGTTTTATGCTATGAAAAAACGAAACGCGCGGAAAATTCTTTTCAGTCTTATTCCCCTAGTCTTATCGGGATGCGGATCGCGCGGTTTCGACTATGATTATGGCTGGGGCGCGGTCGTCATCGAATTGACCGAAATGCGCTTCACCGAGAAAAGCGATTACCAATTCGAGACGCTTGAGGAACCGATTGCCTGGGGCCGCTATCTCGAATACGAAGCCGACTATACCAACATCGCCTACTACTGGCAGGAACTGCCGCATCATCACTATTACTTCAACCATATCCCGAGCAAACCTTATAGCCCCTATTTGAACGGACGCGCGACGATTACCTGCGACGCCGCGACGATCGAACGCGAGGCGACGGTCCATTGTTCCTATCTTGTCTTGGTGAGCACCTCGACTACCTTCGACCTCGAAGGCGACAACAATATCTTCATCACCAACGCCAAACTGGAAAACCTTACCTATATCACGGTGACCGTCACCAACTGGAAAATCTCCCTTCGCAGCTGAAAGGAACCCCAATGAAATTAGCCATCATCACAGATTCATCCGCCAATCTAGAACCATCCTACATCGCCAGCAAACCGCTATTATGGGTTCTCCCGCTCATGATCGTCATCGGCGGCGTCGCCTATCGCGACCAAGTCGATATTCAACCAGGCGAGGTCTATGCCCAGCTTGACAACGCCAAAGTGACCACCAGCTTGCCGGATCTCCACGAACTAAAGAACACCTTGGATGCCATCAAAGCGAAAGGCTACACCGATGTCTTGTCCCTCAGCATCTCCTCAGGCTTGAGCGGCACCTATAACGCGTTTTCGGTCTTTTTCAAAGATTATGAGGGATTGAAAATCACGGCTTTCGACACCAAGACGTTGGCCGGTGCCCAAGGGATGCTCGTCATGCGGGCCATTGCCCTAGCCGAACAAGGCGCCGATCCCGAAACCATCATGGCCGCCTTGACCAAACTTCGTTATGAAGATTCCTTGGCCTTCTATACCATCAATACCCTCAAATATTTGAAGCGCGGCGGCCGCATCGGCAAAATCGAAGGAACGATCGGCGACATCTTGCACCTCAAGCCGGTCATTTCCGTCAACGAAGAAGGCGTTTATACGACTTTCTCCAAGAATTTTGGTTTCAATCGGGCCATCATGTCGATTCGCAAAGCCTTGACGACCAAATTCAAGGATACCCCGATTGACGTCATCATCCATTATGGCGATGACGAAGCCATGGCTCAATCACTGGCCGGGAAGTTGCGCGCAGAATTGAAAATCCACGACTTAACCATCACCCAACTGACGCCGGTCTTAGGCATTCATACCGGCCCGGAAATGGTGGCCGTCATTGCCTGGGTTGCCGCTTAATCAACCTGATCAATTCATGATGCATAAGCTCAAATCGATGTCACGATGATTTTTTTGTGGTTAAATATTGATTAAGGAGAGCCTATGGATCAACGATTAACCGCCGAACTCGATGACTACCTGTCACTGCATTATATCCTTCGCGATTCGCCAGCCTATTATGAGCAATTGCACGTCGATGAGACGATGCGCCGACTGAAAATCCAAGCCCGGCTCCGGCTTAAACGCACGATGGCCGTCAATGAATTCGGCCCCGACCAGGGAACGTTTTACTTTCTACTGCGCTCGTATAATAAGAAGAAGCGCCATCTCGACGAGGTCCTTAAAAAAAGCCGTGCCGACGAGGAAACGCTCCATCATTTGAAAACCGAATCCGGTTATAAGCCGATCCCGGAAGTGACCATGCGCTTAGTCTTGGCCATGGAATTTTCGGAAATGGATGCCCAAAACTTCCTCAACGAGGCTGACATGACCTTCCGTCCTTACGAGTATCTGGACCTAATCGTGTTGTTTTGCTTGAGAAAACGCCTTTACGACTTGACCCAAGTCAACGAATTGTTAACGCTTCATGGCGTGAGCCCGTTATAAACCACCGATGGTCAAACGCCTGCAGCTAATGAAAGATATGCGCCTGGCCGCCATCATCGTGGCGGTTCTTTCAGCGCTTCTCGCCCTAATCGAAGCCATGGTCGATGGCTGGACCTTGTTTTTCTTTTTGGCGGCGGCCCTCATCCCTATCAGCGTGGCCTCGGCGATATATTTAGAAACGCGGGTCCGCTATTACCGGGCTGAGTTAAAGAAAATCCCGCGCGAACATCGTGGGCACCAAGACGAACCTGGCAGCTGGCAATGCGAGTGCGGGCGTTACAATACCGAATATCGGTCGGCTTGCATCGGCTGTGGCCGCGAAAAGCAGCTGCGGCCTCCGTTTTAGGAATCTTTGTATTTCTGGTAGACTTCAATCCGGTTCAAGGCGCGCGCCAAAGCCGCCTGGGCTCGGACGACGTCGGTTTCGCCGCTTTGGGCTTTCAATCGTTCTTCAGCCCGTTTTTTGGCTTCTTCGGCCCGGGCGATGTCGATATCCTCGGGACGTTCAATCGTTTCAAGCAACAAGACGACTCGGTCGGATTCGACCGACACGACGCCGCCTGAAGTGGCAAAATAATGCATTTTTTCGTTGATCTTGATGTGAAGGCTCCCGGTTTTGACGACCGAAATCAGCGGGTAATGCTCAGGCAAAATGCCGATCTCCCCGGCCAGGGTCACCACGTTCAATAAGGATGCGTCGCCCTCGTAAAATTTCTTTTTTGGGGTCAAAATCAAGAGTTTCATGGCTTATTTCTGTTCAGCCTTTTCAAAAGCGTCCTCGATGGCTCCGATGTAAAGGAATGCGTTTTCGGGTAATTGGTCGCATTCGCCGGCGATAATCTTTTTCACGCTGCGGACGGTATCGGCAACTTTGACGAATTTGCCGGGGAAGCCATTGAAGTTTTCGGCGACGAAAAGCGGCTGCGAAAAGAAGTTCCGCAATCGTCGGGCACGGGCGACCGTTTGCTTGTCGTCCTCGGATAATTCGTCGATGCCCAAAATGGCGATGATGTCTTGGAGGTCTTTATATCGTTGCAGGATCTTGGTGGCGCCACGAGCGACTTCGTAGTGGTCTTTTCCGACGATGTTGGGATCAAGGGCTTGAGAATTCGAGGCCAAGGCATCGACGGCCGGGTATAGCCCCAAAGCCGCGATTTGGTTATCAAGGACCGTCTTGGCGTCAAGGTGAGTGAAGGTGGCGGCCGGGGCCGGGTCGGTCAAATCGTTGGCCGGGACGTAAATGGCTTGCACCGATGTGATCGATCCGTCTTTAGTCGAGGTGATGCGTTCTTGCAGTTGCCCCATTTCGGTGGCGAGCGTCGGTTGATATCCGACGGCCGAGGGCATGCGTCCTAATAGGGCGCTGACTTCACTGCCGGCTTGGGAGAAACGGAAGATGTTATCGATGAAAAGCAAGACGTCCTGCTTCTTTTGGTCGCGGAAATATTCGGCGATCGTCAGCGCGGTCAACCCGACCCGCATCCGGGCGCCGGGTGGTTCGTTCATTTGGCCAAAGACGAGGGAAGTCTGCTTTAAGACGTCACTGGCCACCATTTCGCGGTAGAGGTCGTTACCTTCGCGCGAACGCTCGCCGACGCCGGCAAACACCGAGATGCCTTTTTGCTCAAAAGCGATGTTGTGGATCAGTTCTTGGATCAAGACGGTCTTGCCGACGCCGGCTCCGCCGAAAAGTCCGACTTTGCCGCCTTTGATGTAAGGGCAGAGCAAGTCGATGATTTTAATGCCGGTTTCCAAGATGGCCTTGCTGGTGGCTTGGTCGGCGAATAAGGGCGGTTCCCGGTGGATCGGCATATGGGGAGCCTCGGCGAAATCGTCAGGCAATCCGTCGATGGGACGTCCTAGAACGTCAAACATGCGACCGAGGGTCTTTTCGCCGACGGGAACCGTGATCGGGGCTTCGGTATTCACGACCGGAAGGCCGCGGGTTAATCCTTCGGTCGGACCCATGGCCACGGCCCGGACGATGTCGTCGCCGATGTGCTGGGCCACCTCGACGATCAGCGAATCTTTTCCGTCGCGTTTGATTTCCAAAGCCGTCAATAATGGCGGGAGTTGTTTCTCGGAAAAGCGGACGTCGACGATTGGTCCGATGATTTGGACGATGGTTCCGATGGTTAAATCTTTCTTCATATGCTCTCCTATTGGCCCGATCCGCCGATGATTTCGGCGATTTCCTGGGTGATGGCGGCTTGCCGCATTTTATTGAAGACGAGCTGCAATTCGTCAATCAAGTCGTCGGCGTTGTCGCTGGCTTTTTCCATGGCGTTACGACGCGCCGATTGCTCGCTGACGGTGGCTTCGGTCAAGGATGCGAAGATGACGTTATTGAGATAAAACGGCAGCAAGGCGGTGATGACTTCGGATGGATTGGGTTCGATCAACGGACCGTAGCCGGGCTGTTTTGTCGGGGCATCCTTGGGTTTCAAGGGCAGTAAGGCAATCGAACGGGGTTCCGAGCGCAGGCTGTTGATGAATTTGGTGTAGACGATGTTCACCGTTTTGTATTGGCTGGCGGAAAAGGCGTCGATGATGAATTGGGATAAGTGACGAATGTCGGCTTCGTTCATTTGATTCAGTTGCACGTGGCCGGTTCGGATTTTGCGGGGGGTCCGTCGATAATAGCGCAAGCCCTTTTCACCGACGATGATCAGTTCGTCATCGGCGGGCAGGTTTTTCTCGACGTATTGATAGATGTTGTAGTTGTAACTGCCACAAAGGCCGAGCGTGGACGTGATGACGATGTGGAGCGAGACTGGGGCCTGGTTCTCTTTAAAAAACGCCAGCTCTTTGACGTCCTCGGTCAAAAGATGACCTTGGACAACGTTTAAAAGGGCGGCCGTGTACAAGCGGGTTTGGGACATGATGTCCTTCCATGTCTTGAGGCGGGTCGTGGCGATCATCTCCATGGCTTTGGTGACCTTTTTGGTCGCCTTGATGGAGGCGATGCGTCGCTTTAGGGCCGGCAGTCCTTTGGCCACTTGGCTACCTCGTCACGCTGAAATACGAGCCGGCGGCGCGCTTGAGTGCTTCAAGGGCGGCTTCCGACATCGCTTTTCTGACGGTGATGTCTTCGATGATCAGGGGATGTTTGGTTTTGACATTCTCATAAAAACCAAGCAATAACGGCTTGATTTCCTTAAGGGCGATTCCTTCGAGGTATTGGTTTTGGACGGCGTATAGCTCGATGATCTGACGATCGACGCTCTTGGGTTCGTATTGGTTTTGCCGCAATAATTCCATTAAAATGGCGCCATGGTTGAGCACTTTCCGAGTTGAGGCATCCAAGTCGCTTCCAAATTGGGCGAACGACTGGAGTTCCCGGTAATTGGCCAATTCGATCTTCAAGGCTCGGGATACTTGTTTCATGGCCTTGATTTGGGCGGAACCGCCGACCCGGGACACCGATTGCCCGCTATCGATGCTGGGCCGTTGCCCGGCGTTGAAAAGATCGGTCAAAAGGAAAATTTGCCCATCGGTGATCGAAATCACGTTCGTGGGAATGTAAGCCGAGTTGTCACCGGCTTGGGTTTCGATGATCGGTAGGGCGGTAATGGAACCACCCCCATAAGCCGGCGCCAGTTTGCACGCGCGCTCCAAGAGCCGTGAATGCAAGTAGAAGATGTCGCCAGGGAAAGCTTCACGCCCTGGTGAACGCCTAAGTAAGAGCGATAAGGTCCGGTAGGCGACGGCGTGCTTGCTCAAGTCGTCATAAACGATTAAAACGTCTTTGCCTTGTTCCATCCACTCTTCGGCCATGGCGCAGCCGCTATAGGGGGCGAGCCATTGTAGGGCTGCCAGTTCGCTGGCCGAGGCCGAAACGACGGTGGTGTAATCCATCGCCCCTTCGTCTTTCAGCTTGGCGACGATGTTGGCCAAGGTCGAATTCTTTTGGCCGATGGCCACGTAGACACACAAGACGTTTTCCTTTTTTTGATTGAGGATGGTATCGATGGCAATGGCCGTTTTCCCGGTTTGGCGGTCGCCGATGATCAGTTCGCGCTGACCCCGTCCGATCGGAATCATGGCGTCGATGGCCATGATGCCGGTTTGCAGTGGGACATTGACCGGTTCCCGGAGCATAACTCCGGGAGCGATGCGTTCGACCGGACGGACCTTGACGGTCTCAATCGGACCGAGATTGTCAATCGGTTGCCCGAGGGCATTGACGACGCGGCCGCGCAACCCATCGCCGACCGGGACTTCGACCACTTGGCGCGTACGTTTGACGAGATCGCCTTCCTTGATGTGGATGTCGGACCCAAGCAACACGGCGCCGACATGCTCTTCTTCGAGGTTCAAGACCATGCCATAGACGTTGCCCGGGAATAGCAAAAGTTCGTTCAACATGGCGTTATCGAGCCCATAGATCAAGGCGATGCCATCGCCGACGCTGATGACTTTGCCGACGTCTTCGGCTTTGATTTCGTGTTGGTAATGGAGAATTTGTTCTTTGATGAGCGATGAGATCTCGTTGGCTTTAATGCGCACGACGGTCACCTCTTTCTAACATTCGTTGTCCGAGTTTTTCGAGTTTATCGTTGAGGGTATAATCGAAGATCTGCCCTTGGACGATGATCTTGAAGCCGCCTAAAAGCGTCTTGTCGATTTCGTTATGCAGTTCGACCGGAACCCCGATTTTCTTGGTTAACGTTATTTCCATAGCCTCGATTTGTTCGGTTGATAGGGCCATGAGGCTATAAACCGTCCCTTCTTTGATGCCTAATGCATCATTGGCCAGGCGGACGAATTCCTTTTTGATGGCGTGGAGATACAAGAATCGTTTCTTGGCGACCAGCAATTTCAAAAAGTTGCTGAGGAAGGGTGCCCCCTCGACCAACCGGTCGAGCAAATGCTCCTTGGCTTCGTCCAAGATGAAGGTGGATTGAAGAAAAGCCCGGACCTCGTCGTTATCTTCGAAAAGGCGGTCCAATTCGATCAAACCGCGCTTATAGGAAGCGACGTCATGTTCCTCTTGGGCCACTTTGAGGAGCCCAGAGGCGTAACGGGTAGCCAAACTATCCATCAATTCATCCGACCTTTGATGAAGTCATCGACGATTTTGTCGTTATCGTCTTGCTGCAGTTCGCGGCCGAGGACCCGTTGGCTGGCTTCCAAGGCCAGGGATACCATTTCCTTGCGGATGTCCTCTTTGGCTTGGGCTTGGGCTGATTTGATGTCCTCTTCGGCTTTCAGTTTCAGCCTTCGGGTTTGATCTTTGATGTTTTCCAAGGCTTCGGCCCGGGCCGTTTCCATATCCTCTTGGGCGTCGAGGACCATCCGTTGCGCCGTCAGTTTCGCCTGGTTGAGGCTTTGGTCGGCTTCCGACAAGAAATTAGCGGCGAGCTTTTGGTCCCGACTGGCGTCATCTAGGCTCTTTTTTACGTGCGCGGCGCGTTTATCAAGCATGGTTTTAATCGGCTTATAAGCAAGCTTATAAACGATGACGAACATGATGAGGGTCGCCAGCAATTGGGTGATGACCGGCCAAATGCCATTCGGCAGCAATTTGTCGATGACATCCTCGGGTGAAAACGGGGCGTTGGTAAAAAGCCAAATACGAAGCATGGGTGTCCTTTCCAAGTTAACCGAGGAAGAAGATCAGCAAGATGGCGACGAGCAAGCCGTAAATACCGGTGGTTTCGTCAAGGGCGCAGCCCAAGATCATGGTCGACCGCAGTTGCCCGACCATTTCGGGATTGCGGGCCATGCCTTCAATCGCCCGACTGCAAATGTTGCCTTCGCCGATGCCACTGCCGGCCCCGGCGATGCCGATGGCCAATCCGGCCCCGATGGCGACCAGGCCGGTGTTGTTATCGACCGCGGTCAAGACATGTAAGATTTCTAAAAGCATAAAGGCCTCCTTTTAGGCTTCGCGGGGTGCCGCGATTGCTTGTTTGACTATATCGTCTTCAGGCACTTCCTGCCCGATGAAGATCATCGATAAGGTGATGAATACCATCGTCTGGATGAACGCCGAGATCAAATCGAAATAGATGTGGAGCCAAGAAGTCACAAGCGGCGCCAGGAAAATCGAATTCAATCCGGCTGGCAAAAATGAAAAGATCGATGCCGATAAACTGCCCAGGGCATCGTAGATGATACTCATCAAAACCCAACCGGCCAAGGCGTTCCCGAACAAACGGAAACTCAAGGAGAGAACCGGAGCCCAGACGGTCACCAAGTTGATCGGCAAGAAGACGATGACAGGGGAAGTATAACGTTTGAAATATTTCCATTTGGTGTAATAGACCGACACGCCATGAATGAGAAGAAAAGTAATCAAGGCGAAAATCAGGGGCACCATCAAGTAGGTGGTCGGCGAGGGCAACCCAAATAGGCTGAAAGTGAATCCTAGAAACAAATACATGGCCACGGCGGTGAAATAACCGCCGAGGAAAGAGAGCTTTGGGCTCATGTACTGATTGACCATGCCGTCGATGGTGGTCACGAGGATCTCGGCCAGGTGGACGATGCCTTTCGGCTTGGCGAGCGGATCGGTTTTTCGAACCTTGACGAAGATGATCAAGCAGATGACGAAAATGATCAATACGACGAGAATGGAACTATAAATCTCGCCTGGGAAGCCTTCCATCGTCGATTGGACTAAAAAATTCATGGTTTCGGGGTCCCTGGCTTTTTAGCGGTAAAGCCCGAAAGGAAAATAACCGCGGAAATGACGAGGTAAGCACCGAAGGTCGTGAAGATGTTGAAATAATCGAGGCCGTTGTTGTGCAAGACGCCGACGAGGACCATCCCGCCAATGTACAAGCCGAAACGCAAGAGGTACATCAATGGCAAAAGCACCCCCTTGGAACTTTGGCCCAAGGCGACGTTTTTTAGCATATGGGATTGGTAATTGATCAACGCATAGTTGATTAAGTTGATTGCCATGCCCAAGAGCCAGCCGGTCAATAAATAGTACCAGCCGCCGAAAAACGCGAAGGGAATGAAAACGGCGATCCCCACCGCATACACGATCAGCCCGATGTAGAGCGATTTTCTTTCAGGGGTCAGGTTTTTCCACGGGGTCATGTGCTATTACCAACAATCTCTTAATAAATATATCATAAGCAAGAATTTAATGCTTTTCTTTTTTGACTGGCGCACGCAGGTAAAATTAATAAAAATATCTAGCGCTCGAGTCTAGATTTTCAATAATTTCGGCGTATGATAAAGAACTATCCCAATAGGGGAATGTCAAACTAAAAATCGCTATTAACCGACAAATTCTAATAGCTCACAGGCCAGAGCCTGGACAAAACCATACGTTAATTTGTTAGAGGAGGAGTCTTTTCAAACTCAGTGCTTCAGACCTAGTCGTTAGTCTTTCTAAAACGGCCTTTTTTGGCTATTAAAAAACAGGTTATATGACACTGACATTAAAGAGAGTCACCAAGGAGGACTCCCAAACCACCGATTCCTTAACCTCCAATCCGGAAGGGATCATCTCCGACGAAGATCCTTTCATAGACTCGAACCGCACCATGTTGGTTCGCCAGAGCCGTGAACCCGGCTGGATTGCAAAAGCCATCATGCTCGAGGGTCAGCCCATCGGCATGACCGTCTACGGTTTCGTGCGTTCGCCGCGCCATTTCGAATTGATCCATTTCATGATCGACCACCATTACCAAAACCGCGGTTACGGCCGTCTGGCCTTGGCCTTGATTTTGCAGGAAATGGAAACAATGGCCCCGCGTCACAACATTTTTTTGACCATTCACCGCGATAACGATCACGCCCGCCATCTCTATGAAGCCTTTGGATTCGTGGATACGGACATGTGGGTCAACCAATCCGAAAAAATGATGGTCCGTCCCAGCGAGGGCTGGGCTTTTTCCCATCGCTTGCCTCGGTCGCTAGCGCCTAAGCGCACGGCATAAGCCGACTTGAAAATCACCGCGTCGACGTACCACTATGGTATGATATTTTTAAGTCATCGACGAGGAGCCGCTTATGAGCGAGGAAACCAAAACCACTGTTGCCGAAGATCCCCAACCGAATGAGTCCGTCCGCGATCCGGGCGCTTGGCTCCTGCTATCGGTTATTACCCTGGGAATCATGTATATCGTCTGGCTTTTGCGTTTGACCCGCGACATTCGGCGAATGGAAGGTTATGAAAACACCTCTTACGTCGAATTCATCCTTGCCATCATCGTTCCGATTTATGGCATCTACTATATTTATAAACTGGCCAAACGGCTTGAAGCCTTGTCCAATCGATCCGGCGTCAGGCTGATTGACGATTTGGCCGTCAGCGCCTTATTGATGTCGGTGATTCCGCTGGGGGGTCTCATCGCCGTGACGATCGTCCAAGCCACCATCAACAAAATGGCTAGCGCCCAGGAGCACCCATGAACCGCAAAGTATTGATTTACGCCTTGACCTCATCGAAACGCTTAGCCCAGCAAGTCGCCTTTAATCTCGGGATGCCGTTGGCCCCGGTCGAGGTCATGCACTTTGCCGATGGGGAAATCATGGTCCGATCGCTTGAATCCGTCCGTGACGCCAACGTCTACATCATTCAAAGCACTTGTCCCCCGGTGACCGAAAATTTGATGGAAGTATTGATTTTCACCGACGCGCTCAAGCGTTCGTCGGCTCATGAAATCAATGTCGTGATTCCCTATTTCGGCTATGCCCGCCAAGATCGGATGGCCCGTCCTCGGGAACCGATCACCGCCAAGTTGATTGCCGATCTTTTGACAGCGGCCGGCATCAAACGCATCATCACCGTCGACATCCATACCTTGCAAATCCAAGGTTTTTTCTCGGTCCCGGTCGAAATCATGTCGGTGCTCCCGGTCTTCGGCCACCATATCCGGACCAGGCTTGAAGACGAAGGCATCGACCTTGACCAAGTCGTGGTCGTGTCACCCGACCATGGTTCCGCTTTGCGGGCCCGCGATTTGGCGTCGCTATTGCCCAACTCACATTTCGCCTTGGTCGACAAACGGCGCCCGGCCCCGAACACGGCCGAAGTCAGTTCGCTGATTGGCGACGTCAAAGGAAAAATCGCCATCATCGTCGACGATATCGTGGATACCGGCGGGACGATGATTGCCGCCAGCCGGTTGATTAAAGCCGAAGGCGCGAGGAAAATTTACGCTTACGCCACCCATGGGGTCTTCTCCCGAAACGCCATCGATTTGATTCAGAACTCGCCGATCGATTTATTAACGATTACCGATTGCATCGAACATGAAGCGCTAGACGGCGTCGAAGTCATTTCGGTAGCCCCGATGCTTGCGCAAGTCATCGACCACATCGAAAAGGGATTGCCCATCTCCCCAATCTACGACACCTATAATCTTTGATTATCATCGAATAATCGCAACTGGTATATAATGAACTTATGGAATTGAACTTCGATAAGAAAACCATTTTCTTATTAACGGGCGCCTTCGGTCACCTAGGCAACGTCGTGACTCGCCAACTCCTGGACAAGGGGGCGCGCGTCCGGGCTTTGATCTTGCCCGGCGATTTAAGCGATGAACGGTTCCGGTTTCCGGTCGAATTATACCGGGGCGACTTGCGCCAGGTCGAATCGATCCAATTGGCGTTCAAACACCAAAGTGATGAACGATTGGTCATCATTCACATGGCTTCGATCATCTCGACATTGTCCAGCAATTTTAAAAAACTTTACCAGACGAACGTCGTGGGAACCCGCAACATCCTCGAATTGGCCGTCAAGAATCAGGCAGCCCGCTTCGTCTATGTCTCCAGCGTCCATGCCTTGATTGAAGAACCTTGGGGAATCGTCAATAGCGAACGGACCGATTTTGATCCGCAAGCCGTGCACGGCGTCTATGCCAAATCGAAAGCGATGGCGTCTCGCCTCGTCTTGTCGTATCAAGACCGATTGGATTTAGTCATCGTCCATCCTTCGGGCATCATCGGACCTTACGATTATCAATATTCGCAAACCAATCAGGTTTTCTATGATTTTCTGAGGGGCAAACTGCCGCTCGTCATCAAGGGCGGTTATGATTTCGTCGACGTCCGCGACGTGGCCGAAGGCGTAATAGACGCTTTGATGCACGGCCGAGCCGGCGAGAATTATATTCTTTCGGGACACTACGTCACCATCGATCAGATGATGAAGGTCATTTCGGGCTATGCCCGAAAGAAACGCCCGAAGGTTATGGCTTTATGGGTGGCTCGGATGGTTGCCCCGTTCGTGGAAGCTTGGAGCCATTTGACCAAGAAGCGCCCTTTGTTTACGCCCTATTCGCTATACACCACCAGTTCCAATGGCCATTTCTCGCATGAGAAAGCCAGCCAGGCTTGGGGTTATGCCCCGCGTTCGATCGAAACCACCATCTACGATATTTACCGCTGGTATTACGATTATGTCTTAGCGCCCCGCTCTTTGGGGAGCGCCAAGAAAAAGTACCTATGAATTTTATCCAAAAAGCCTATGCCAGAACCTTCCAATCCGTGATGCGGCTCGCCGCCTATTTTTTGAATTTCAAACGGCCGATTACCATTGAGACCGAAACCTCGGGCCTCGTCGTCATCGCCATCGCCAAGAAGCGCGGATTGTCGCGTTTCCTGCTGGTGACCGATCCCGGCATTGCCCAAATCAAGTTGATGCAACCGCTGGTCGAAACCATGACCCAAGCCGATTTGAAGGTAGTCATTTATGACCGCACCGTCGCCAATCCCACCATCGACAACATCGAAGAAGCTTTGTCCCTCTACCATAAAAACGATTGCCAAGCTTTGATTGGATTCGGCGGAGGATCGGCCATCGATTGCGCCAAGGGCGTGTATGCCCGACTGTCCCGACCCCGCAAGACGATCTCGCAACTGCGCGGATTATTGAAAGTCGGGCGGCGCCGTTCGGTTCTCATCGCGGTGCCGACCACGGCCGGAACCGGTTCCGAAGCGACGTTAGCCGCTGTGATCACCGATGGGAAAACCCATGAAAAATACGCCATCAACGATCCGCATCTGATACCGGATTACGCCATATTGGACGTCAGTTTGACTTATAAGCTCCCAAAACATATTACCGCTTCGACCGGAATGGACGCCCTGACTCATGCCGTCGAGGCTTATATCGGACGGGCGAATACCCGTCAGACGCGCCGTTCGGCCTTATCGGCCATCGCTTTGATCAACGAATATCTCTACCAGGCTTACATTAATCCCGGCGATTCGACCGCGAGACGGAACATGCAACGGGCCGCCTTGGAAGCCGGCGTGGCCTTTACCCGAGCCTACGTCGGACACGTCCACGCCCTAGCCCATCAACTCGGCGGCTATTATCAAGTGCCCCATGGCCTGGCCAATGCCGTCATCCTGCCGATGGTCCTCGACGAATTGGGATGCCGCGCCGAACGGAAACTGGCCCAACTGGCCGATTGGTTGTCGCTGACGACCAAGCAAGCCGACCGCCGGGCCAAGGCCCGAGCGTTTATAACCTGGGTCGAACAACTAAATGTTAAAATGAACCTGAAAAACGAGTTCGGCCATCTGATAAAAGACGAGGATATCCCGATTCTGGCCGCGCGGGCCTATCGAGAAGCGTTCCCGCTTTACCCGGTTCCGGCATTATGGCCCCCCGCTCGTTACCAAGCGATCTATAAGCGATTGCAGAAGGAGTCATAACATGTCCATCTACGCCATCTCCGTCAAGAAAACCCAGGGCGAAGTCATCACGCTCGAAAAGTATCGCGGCCAAGTGCTGTTGATCGTGAACACGGCCAGCCACTGCGGCTACACCAAGCAATACGACGGACTGCAAAAACTGTACGAGAAGTTCCATGACCAGGGTTTTGAAATCCTCGATTTCCCGTGCAACCAATTCGCGGGACAAGCCCCCGAATCCGACGAGGAGCTGGCCGCTTTCTGTTCCATCAATTTCAAGACCAAGTTCGAGACCTTTGCCAAAATCAACGTCAACGGGCGCGACGCCCATCCGCTTTACAAATACCTGAAAGCCGGCCACCCCGGCATTTCCAAGGCCGCCATCCGCTGGAATTTCACCAAATTCCTGGTGGGACGCGACGGGACAATCCTCGGGCGTTATGATTCCAAAGTGACCCCAGCGCAACTTGAAGAGGAAATCGCCCGCCATTTGTAGCCACCATCCGTAGGATTTGCTACAATTTCTAGTATAAGAGAGGTACCCTATGTTCATTTTCACGTCGAATCTCGATGGCATTACCCCGATCATCATCATCGGCATCGCGGTCGTCGCCGTCATCTCGCTCGGATTGATTGTCGTCTTATTGATCTTGCAGAACATCGTCAGCGGTTACTTCTCAAGCAAGAAGTTCACCGTCAAGAGCAAACACAAAGTCGAGCCCTTGAACGGGAACGAGAAGTTCGAACTGATGGTGTTCAACAACAACGTCAACGAAGCCCGCATCCTCAGTTTCGGTTTTCTGTATCGCAGCAATTCAATTGATTTCTTCGATTCATACCTTAAGACGCAACAGCTTGACAGCGACGCCAAAGTGATCATCACTTCGCGCGATTTCATTAAATTGGAAATCGAAGCGCAACTGCTCCAGCAATTGGTCGAGAAGCATAACGACGGCAAAGTTCGGGTCGAACCCGTCTACGCCTACGTGACCGACATCGGCGGCCATATCATCAAATATCCGGCTCGAGAGGTCCGCAAGATTATCTATCGGCACTTTAAAGCCGTTGATGACGCTAAAAAAGCGCAACTGCGCGCCGAGAAGAAGGAGGCCGCTCGCATCCGGAAGGAAGCGCGCCAAGCCAAATGGCAGGCGTTTTGGGCCAATTTCAAAAACCACTTAACCCGTAAGCCCAAACCAGTCCCGGAGACCCAAATTCCGGTTGATCTCAAGCCGATCGAACCCGAGCCAGTGGAAACCTCGAAACCAAAGGCGAAAGCCAAGCCGGAAACGCCAGCCGAATCTGAGCCGGCGGAAGCCCCAGAGGAAGAAGCATAAGACCAACAAACCAGGGCAACCTGGTTTTTGCTATCCCCATGAAAATCGACATTGCGCCATTAGCGATTGACAAAGCTGTCCTGTGCACGCTTGAAAACAAAACCGGCCTGAAGGTCGTTTTAACCAATTTCGGCGCGGCCGTGGTCAGCTTGGCGGTTCCCGATCGCTACGGAAAACCGGCCAACGTCACCTTGACTTATGCCCAGATGGAAGATTTTTACCATTCCGAGCAATTTTTCGGAAAAACGATTGGCCGCACGGCCGGCCGGATTCCCGATTCGATCTTGAAGATCGGTCACGATTCGTTTGCGTTGGAAAGCGCCTTTGGAAAGCATACCCTCCATGGCGGCCGCCAATCGTTGGCTTTCAAGCTCTTTTCCTTTAATTTGCTGGAATTCGGCCAGGAAACCAAGGTCCAATTCCACTACATCAGTCCCTTCGGGGAAGGCGGGTATCCGGGCCAGGTCGCCTTTGACCTCGTCTATACCGTTTATGACGATCGTAATGAAGTATTGATCAATTATGAGGCGGCTACCGATTTCCCGACGCCGATCAATTTGACGAACCATACTTATTTCAATCTGACCGGCGATCCTTCGAAGACGATTCTCGACCATGTTTTGAAATTGAACGCTTCGGTATTTTTCGATCTGGACGAGGAGCTGATTCTGACGCAGCAACTTCCGGTGACCCGGGCGATGGATTTCCGTCAGGGGATGGCCCTTGGATCCCATATCGATGATGCTTCCCTGCAGGCGAGCCGAGCGTTCGGCTACGATCACACGTTCAAAACGAGCGAGAGTACGATCGCGGCGCAATTATATGATCCCTCATCGGGACGCCGACTCACGATTCAAGCCGATTATCCGGCCGTCAACGTCTACACGGATAATTACCCGAGCGAAAAAACGCTCGATAATGGGCAACGCGACCATCGCTATGCCGGCGTGGCCATCGAACCGGAATTCGTCCCGACCGAGGTATCTAGCTACATCGTGACGCCAGAAGACGTTTACCACCATTACATCCGTTGGACCTTCGACGTCGTGACCAAGTGATGTTTTTTCATTGTATAAATGTGATAAAATCTAGTCATGCCCGCCATCGTTGATCGATTATTGGCCTACGCCCGTCAGCATCTAGATTTGCTGGATGATGATTTAGTCTACGCCCGGAACCGCTTATTGGAAGCTTTGGGATTGGACTCGTATGCGCCTGAACCGATCGACACCGCGGCAATCAAAGCCCTGGAAGTCCCGGATTCTTTGCTTGAAGAACTCCGGCATTTCATCATCAAAAACCAAGGTCTTTCCTTTGGGGCAGCCGAGCGTTTGGTCGGCTCGATCATTGGCAATCTGACCCCGCTTCCAAGCGTGATCAACCATCGGTTTTGGTCCCTTTATCGGGAAAGTCCCCAACAGGCGACCGATGACCTTTACCGGCTTCAAATCAAAAACGACTACATCAAGAAAACGTTCGTTGACACCAATATTCATTGGCTGGCCCCTTATGGCAACAATTTTTTGGAAATCACCATCAATATGTCAAAGCCGGAGAAGAACAACGCCGACATCGCCAAGCTCGTCAAGGCGGTGGCCACCGGCTATCCTAAATGCGTCCTATGCGAAGACAATCTCGGTTATTATGGCCGTGACGACCATCCCAATCGCAGCAACCTCCGCACCGTCAACATAACCTTGGACGGCGAGGCATGGTTTTTCCAATATTCGCCCTATGTTTATTATGACCGCCACTGCATCGTCGTCGACAAGATTCACCGGCCCATGGAAGTGAGCCGTCGAACCATCAGCAAACTGCTCTCGTTCGTGGATCAATTCCCGCATTTCTTCATCGGCACAAATAGCGATTTGCCGCTGGTGGGCGGGTCGATTCTCAATCACGAGCATTTCCAAGGCGGAGCCCATCTGATGCCGATGATGTACGCGCAACCGGGAGCGCCGGTTCACTTTCAGAATTTCGACGAGGTGTCATGCCACGTCCTCGACTGGTTCAACACGGCCTTCATTTTCGAAAGCGCCCATAAAGAGCATCTTTTAGCCGCCGTCGACCGACTTATATCCATATGGCGGACCTATAGCGATCCTGAGCTGGATATTTTGGCTCGTACCGACGTCCAACACAACACGGCCACGGTGCTGGCCCGTTACCAAGACGGCCGTTATCTCATTTATGTGATTTTGAGGAACAATCGCAAAAGCGAGGCCTATCCGGAGGGTATTTTCCATGCCCATCCAGAATTTCACCATATCAAATCCGAAGGCATTGGCCTGATTGAAGCCGGCGGCATCTTCATTTTGCCGGCTCGCCTCAAACGTCAGCTACAATTAATTGAAACCGGTTTGAATGACAGATGGTCAGTCGATAGAATCATTGAATCATGGCCGGATTTAGCCATTCATCGTGACATGATCGAACGCTTGAAGGATGTTTCCCCTCAGGATCTTCATTCGCACATCATCCAATCGGTCAATGACGCCTGCCGCGCCATCTTGGATAATACATCGGTATTTAAATTCGACTCAGCCGGCCGTCTCGGCTTAGCGCGTTTCTTAAAAAAGGTCACCTGATGAACGATCGGCTGTCCCGCCTGGCGTCCATCTTCCAATCCAGTTTCGGGGCTCCGGCCACCGGTTATTTTAAAAGTTCCGGCCGGATGGAGATTTTGGGCAATCACACCGATCACC
>CAZBUP010000021.1:0-20842 GCA_964495145.1 uncultured Staphylococcaceae bacterium
ATCATCTTGATGATGATAATATTAATAAGTCAATAAAAGGAGAAACTTATGAAAATCTTCACAGCAGGTCAAATTGTCGGGTGGGTCATCCTTGGCGTCGTCGTCATCGTTTTGGCCCTGTTGGTCTTTTGGGTGATCGGCACCTATAACAAATTGGTGGTCGGCCGCAACAAGGTCAAGAATTCCTGGTCGCAAATCGAAGTCCAACTGAAACGGCGCTTCGACATGATCCCGAACTTGGTGGAAACCGTCAAAGGCTTCGCCACTCAGGAAAAAGACATCTTCATGGAATTCGCCAAAGCTCGGAAAATGTTCTCGGAAGGTTCCTCATCCGGCAACGTCGAAGAAATGGCCAAAGCCAACGCCATGCTCTCGCGTTCAATCGCCGTCGTGGTCGAGCAATACCCGCAACTCAAATCCGACCAATCGTTCCTGAAACTGCAAGACACGCTTCAAGACACCGAAAACAAAGTCGCCTTCTCGCGTCAGTTCTACAATGACGTGGTCTTGAGTTTCAACAATATGCGGGAAGTGTTCCCCTCGAACATCGTCGCCGGCATCTTCAAATTCAAGGAAGCCCAGCTCTTCAAGCTCGATGAAGAAGAAGAAGCCAAGGCTCCCAAAATCAAATTCTAAGCCCATCAATATCATTCATCATTGGCTAAGCCGTTGGCTTAGCCTTTTTTTGTGGATGGCAGCGAAAAGACATCGCCCCTTTCTTAATGGGGCTGATTATGTGCTAAAATCATAACCATGAAAAAGCGCTTGATAAAAAACGAAAACTCTTTGTTGGGGAAGTTCGAAACCTTCCTTCGCTTCTGGTGGGAAAAATCCTTTGTTCGGTTCGTGTTCGTCGGGGGATTGAATACCTTGCTGGGCATCTTGGTGGTGTCGCTCCTGCGTTATGCCTTTGACCATCTGATCGGTTACAATCCCAAATGGGATTTCGTATTCCTGTGGTTCCTTAATTTACAAATCGACTTGCCGGGCTTAATCATGTTCGTCGGCCTTTTGCCGGTGTCCTACACTACCCAAGCCCTTTGGGCCTTTCGGACCAAATGGCGCTGGAAGCGCCTGGCCATCTATCCTTTATCGTCCATCCCGAACTTCATTTTGCAGCAAGGATTCATCTACCTGTTTGAAGTGGTCTTGGGCGTCAATGAATACGTCAGCTACGTCTTGGCCGGCCTCTTGCCGATCCCAATCATGTTTTTCATCATCCGGTTTTTGGTCAAGCCGAAACAAAAAGCGGCATCCGTGGATCCCGCTTCAGAACAATAGAAATAAACGAAGTTATTTGGCGATGCCTTCGATCTGGGTCTCGTAGGTTTCGATCTGGGCTTCGACCTTCAATTCGGCGAATTGGTTCATATAGAGTTTGTGATAGGTGCCTTTGGCGTTGATCAATTCGCGATGGGACCCGTCTTCGATGATGCGCCCGTCGGCCATGACCAAAATGCGGTCGCTGTCGACGACGGTCGACAAACGGTGGGCGATGATGATCGAAGTGCGGCCTTTCAAGACGTCGCGAATCGCCTTTTGAATCACGACTTCGGTTTCGGTGTCGATGCTGGAGGTAGCTTCGTCCAGGATCATGATGGAGGGATTGCGGACGATGGCCCGGGCGAACGATAGGAGTTGCTTCTGGCCGACCGACAAATCAGAACCCCCGTCCTGGAGCTCGGTCTCGTAGCCTTTTGGCAAGGACATGATGAAATCATGGACGTCGACCAGTTTGGCCGCGGCGACGATTTCCTCGTCAGTGGCGTCGAGTTTGCCATAGGCGATGTTTTTCTTGATGGTACCCGAAAAGATGAATGGGGTTTGCTGCACATAGCCGATGTTGCTGCGCAGCCAAGCGACCGAGCGTTCCCGATAGTCGACGCCGTCGATCAAAAGCTGACCGCTCGTCGGTTCATAGAAACGGCACAGCAAGTTGACGGTCGTCGATTTGCCGCTGCCGGTCTCCCCGACGATGGCAATGCTTTGCCCAGCCTTGATCTTTAGGTTCATGTCATGAATGACTTCGATGTCTTGCAAATAGGAGAAATTGACGTTCTTGAATTCGATGTCGCCGAGAATCGGTTCGTAGTTATGCTTTTTCTCGCTGAAAAGGGTCCCGTACTTTTCAATCACGTCGGGCCGGTCGACGATGGCCGGTTTAGTATCGATTAAGGAAACGATTTTTTCGACCGAGGATTGCGTGGCCACGATGTCGCCGAACAATTCGGCGAATTCCTGGATCGGGTTGAAAACCGCCCGGACAAAGCCGATATAAAGGGCAAAAGTGGCCACGGTGATGGCCGTATTCCGTTCCATGAACATCGAACCGAAGAAGATGACGATGGCCGTCGTCAGAGCCATCACGAAGACGACGCTAGGATGGAACAGGGCTTGGAATTTGGTCCGCTTGAAGTTTTTGTCGCGAATGTCGGTGACGATCTCGTCGGCTTCGGAGTGGACGGCGTTTTCGATGGCCAAGGTCTTGATGGTCTTCGACCCGGCGATCGATTCGGCTAGCCAGGCCACGTAACCCGAGAAGGCATTGCGGGCGATCCGCGACAGTTTAAGCAAAACGATTTCGAAATAGGGGGCGATGATCATGATTAACGGCGAGGCCGCCAGAAGAATCAAGGCCATCTGCCAAGAAACCGAGAACATGGTTATCAAGGTCAATACCAAATCGAAAACGAGCCAAATGACCCGGGTGACGCCCCATGAAACCATGTCGGCGATCTTCGAGGTATCGCTTTGGAGGCGAGCGATTAGCCATCCGGCCGAGGTCCGGTCGAAATATGAGAACGACAGTTCCTGGACCCGTTTGAAAGCGTCTTTGCGAATGTCGACGTACACGCTCATCTCCAGGTAGTTGGTCGTGAAGAAGGTCACGAAAATGGATACCGAACGGATCAAGATGCCAATCAAGAGGATGAGGCCGTATTGCCAAAAATTGATGCTGAAGCGGATCCCGAAGATAAACTGGACGTTGATGGTCACTTGATCGAAGGGCAATCCGCTGTGGGCGCTGATGGCTTCGATGGCCGCCTTATTGAGCAGAGGGACGAAACTGGCGTCATGGAAACTCGTCAAAAGCATGAAACCCAACAGCAAAACGATCAGGTACCAGCGTCGGAAGGCATAGCCGATGATCCGACCCCAAACCCCGAAATGGACTTTGGTCTTGATTTGTTCTTCTTCAAATGCGAATGAGGCCATCGTTATACCATGCGGGTCTGGATGTCGTAGATGCGACGATATAGACCCTCCGTGTTCAGCAATTCTTCATGGGTTCCGAGTTGGGCGATGTGCCCGTCTTCGAGCACGACGATGCGGTCGGCGTCTTTGGCGGTGGCCACCCGGTGGGTGATAATCAGGGTGGTGGTGTTCGCCTGCCGGTTCTTGAGGGCGGTCCGGATGTGGATGTCGGTTTCGGTGTCGACGGCGCTCAGTGAATCGTCAAAGACGAGAATCGGGGCTTGGTTAATGATGGTCCGCGCGATGGCCAGGCGCTGCTTTTGCCCGCCGGACAAGGTCACGCCCTTTTCGCCTACCTTAGTTTCATAACCATCTTTAAACGAGAGGATGTTTTGATGGATGTCGGCGATTTGGGCAGCACGATAAATGTCTTCCATGCTGGCTTTTCGGTTGGCGATTTTCAGGTTGTTGATGATTGTCTTCGAAAACAGGAATGGTTCTTGAAGGACGGTGGCGATCTCGCGGCGGATATGTTCCTTGGCGATGGATTTAAGCTCGACCCCGTCGATTTGAATCGAACCGGACGTGTAGTCGTACAAACGGGTCAATAGATGCGACAACGTCGATTTGCCGCTGCCGGTCTTGCCCATGATGGCGACGGTTTCCCCAGCTTTGATGGAGAGGTTGATTTTTTCGAGGATGGTCTCGTCCCCGTCATCGTAATGGAATGACATATCCTTGATGTCGATGGCGCCCTTAATATCGGGACGAAGACCGGAATCGATGTCTTCCAGCGGTTGGTGCAAGATTTCGTTGATGCGATCCATGGCCGCCATGGCCCGGGCCAAGTTCGATAAGGTCATGGCCACGTCGCGGACCGGCCAAACGATCATCGACACGAATTCGAAAGCGACCACCAAGGTGCCGACCGAGATGTCGCCTTGCAAAGCAAGATAAAGGCCAAACAAGGTGGTGACCACGATTTGCCCGAAGACGAAGATGTCGCTGCTGGAAAAGAAGAAACTTGATAACTTTCGCCATTTGATGAATTTGGTCCGATAGTCGTCCAAATGCGCGGCGAAATCATCGATTTCGTATTTCTCGTTATTGTAAGCTTTCACGAGGCGAATGCCAGAAAGCGTTTCTTCGATCTTAGCGCTGACTAGTCCGTCGCTATCTTCGGTCTTCCGGTACAAAACCCGGACTCGTTTGATAAGGAGAAACGAATAAATGAACATCAACGGCAAAATGGCGATGGTCACCAAAGCGATTTTCCAGGAGAGGGTCCACAAGATCGTGAACGACACCAAAACGATCACCAGGGCATAAGAGATGCCGAACAATTGGCGCGTCATGAAATTGATGACCGTTTCCTGGTCGCGGGTACACGTTTGGATGATGTCGCCGCTTTTGGATTTCTTCAAAGCCGGATAGGGCAACCGCTCGATGTGGTAAAAGAGTCTTAATTGCATCTCGCGGCCGATGTTGGTCTCGACGACACCGCGTAGGTACATCCTGAGGAAAAACAGCAAGCCACGGCTTAAGCCGAGCCCGAAAATAATGATAGAAAAGATCCAAAGGCGATCGGCCAAAAAGGCTTGGCCGCCGAATAAATTCGTCAAGAAAGTGTCGATGGGTCCCGTCGGGGCTTCCATCAAAATGGTGTCGATGAGAATTTTGGTCATGAAAGTCGAAAAGAGCATGATTACGACGATCGTTGCTTGGAATAAGAACGAAAACAGGTACGCCTTGCGGTGCCCTGCCGTAATGTCCCACATTATCTTCAAATACTTCTTCATACTAATCCTGGCACACGTCTAATTATTATACTATGGACACTCGACATTTATAAGGGCAATTGATCGAATAATCCCGAAATCGATGTATATCGATCGGCGTGGGAACCGGTTCCAAGTCGGTCATAAACAAGATTGGATTGTGATATAATAAACCAAGAAAAAACCGCCATGAAAAACGACAAGGATCCACTATCGATCGAACTGGGGACGAACCGCGAGGCCGAAGTCCACGGCCGCCATCGCCCCAAAAAAGTCCACCGTAAATATATCATCAACATCCTGCTGGTGCTTTTGATTACCGCCGGGGTCATGTATTTCAATTTAAAAGACAACCTTGACGAAGTCACCGCGGCCATGGTCAACGTCGATTACCGATTCATTCTGATCGCGGTCGGGCTATTCTTATCGACTTTTCTGATTGAAGGAATCATTTTGTTTATTTTGGCGCGGCTTTATACGACCAGGTTTTCGGTTGGCAAAGGGTTGGCCAACGCGTTGATTGGAGTTTTTTACAATAACGTCACCCCAAGCGCCAGCGGCGGTCAATTTGCCCAAGCCTACACTTTCAAAAAGCAAGGTTTGGAAATATCAAGCGCGGCTTCCATCTTGGTCATGCACTTTTTGCTGAACCAAATGGCGTTGGTCACTTGGGGCCTTTTGGCGGTGGCATTCAAATTGAAGGATTTCATGGCCATCATCGAACCAATCACCTTGTTTGGGATTGATTTCCCCACCATATCCCTGGCGATTTTCGGATTCAGCCTGAATTTTGTCGTCATCGTCAGCATCTTCTTTTTGGCTTATTCCAAACCGCTTCATAATTTCTTTATCAATGGTTTGGTTGGCTTGCTCGGCAAGATGCGCATCTTGAAACATCCCGAAGTGACCAAGAGCAACCTCCACATGCAAATCGAAAACTTCCGGGTTGAGTTGAAACGACTCCAATCGAATCTCCGGGTCACTATTTTCCTATACATCATGTTCATGCTTCGCTATTTCATTTTGTATTCGTTGCCGCTGATCATCGCCCGCTCGATTCCGACCATCGCCATCGAGGGTACCATTTGGGATGGCGTCTTCATGACCAGTTACCTGTACGTAATTACGAATTTGGCCCCGCTACCGGGTTCGGCCGGCGTCAGCGAGTTATTCTTCTCGCATTTATTCCAATCCTTGTTCGGTTCTTATGCGGCCACGCTGGCGCCCCAGCTCATCTGGCGGTCGACCACCTTCTACCTTTCGCTGTTGATCGGCGGCTTGGCCTCGGCCTTCTATCGGTCGGCCCCGCAGGAAGACAACTTCAAGAGCGACCGTCGCACTTTCTTCGAATTGCAACGGTCGACTTATGCCATCCGTAAACTATCGAGCGACACCATGTGGGAAACGGCGCAACTTTCTCGCAAGGACATGGAAAAACGCATCAAAGCGGTGACCGGCGATTTCCTGGGCATCAAGGCGCGGCGGCGCCGCCAGGAGGCGCAGCGAGAAAAAGACAAGCAAGCCGCCCGCATATCGGCCGAACGCAAAATGAAAGAAAAGATGACGCTGGACACCGATGAGTTCTTGATCGACCCCAACGATCCGACCCGGACTTTATGAACGTCGCCCTCTTCTCGGAAACCTACCCCCCTCAAATAAACGGCGTCGCCGTCTCGACCCAAAACCTTTTTAACATTCTTCGCAAGAACGGTCACCAAGCCTATGTGGTGACCACCAATCCCAGCGGCAACCACCTCGAATATAAAGACAACGTTTTGTACATACCCGGTCTCGAATTGAAAAAGCTATACGGGTATCGATTGGCCAATTTTTACAATTCCCGGGCCATGAAGATCATCCAAACTTGGAAGCTCGACTTGGTCCATATCCAAACGGAGGCTTCGATCGGCATTTTCGGCAAGATCGTCGCCACCCGGGGCAATCTGCCCACGGTCAATACTTATCATACGATGTACGAGGATTATACCCACTATGCCGGAAAAGGCCCCGGCTTTGACCGCTTCGCCAAGAAAGTGATCCGCGAATGGTCGAAGTACGTGGCCATGCAGTGCACCGAATTCATTTCACCGTCGGAGAAAACCAAAGACGCCTTTCGAAGGTACGGGACCGACCGCTACATCAACATCGTCCCGACCGGCATCGATTTTTCCAAATTCAAGCGCGAAAACGTCAATGAAGCGGAACTGACCCATTTCAAGGAAGCCCACGGCTTGATTGATAAATTTGTCTTATTGTCTTTGGGACGGATCGCTTCCGAAAAAAGCATCGACGTGTTGCTTAAAGGCTACGCCGAATACGTCAAGACCGAGAAGATACCCTCGCGGTTTTTGATCGTGGGAGAAGGACCCGACCGACCCAAGCTCACGGCGTTGGCCCAAGAACTGGGCCTGAGCGACCGGGTCATCTTCACCGGGGCCGTGCCCTCGACCCAAGTCCAATTCTATTATCATCTGGCCGACGTTTTCGTGTCGGCTTCGATTACCGAAACCCAAGGGTTGACCTTCATGGAAGCGATGGCCAGCAGCTTGATCGTGCTGGCCCGTTACGACGAGAATCTGAGAAATACCATCATCGACAACGAAACCGGCTTTTTCTTCGATTCCGAACATGATTTCGGTGAAAAATTAGCCCGGGTGGCCGCTTTGACGCCTACTAATAAAAAGAAACTCATCAATGCCGCTTTGAAGACGGTCGATGTTTATTCGATCGATCGCTTCTACGATCACATCATGGAGGTATACCATCGTGCCATCCGAAAAACCTGGTAGAACGATCGCTTCCGTCAAAGTATTGAAGCGCCTCGTCCGGGTTTTGCTCGATGAGGGTCACTTCGACCTCAGCCACGATGCCTATACGAATCATTATCTTTATGTTGGAAAAACCCTGGACGACAAGGAATATCACGAACTTAAGGACGCCTCCGAGGCCTTTGGCGCCGAGGCCTATGCTCGGGGACTCCTCGGCAAGGGACGTTATACCCGCAAACAAATCGTAGAGAGGCTCTATGCCCGCCAAGCCAAGCGCTGGATGGTCGAGTCGATCGTCAAGCAATTGGAAAGCGAAGGTCTGATTGACGACCGGGCGTTCATGGTTGACCGCCTTGACTACGGGCAAGCCCGCCATGAGGGATACCATCATATTTACGAAGACATGTTTCAAAAAGGAATCGGCGCCGAACTCTTAGCCGGATACATCATGGATGAAAACTCGGAGATTGAAAAAGCCCAAGCGTGGCTGCCGCGCTTACTGAAGCAATATGGCGGCAAGTCGAGCCAAGCCCGCAAACACGGAATCTACGATTGGTACCAACGCCATGGTTTCGATACATCGACTATTGCGCGGGTCATTTCGCAAATCGAAAATCTGGACGAAGCCGACGAGGAAGGCAACCTCAAGCGTGATTTTGCGACCGCAAAACGAAAATACGGCCAAAAATACCGCGGCCGGCAATTGAAAGACCGTTTATTCAAGTATTTGGCCCAACGGGGTTATAATTATTCTAAAATCAACACGGCATTAGGAGCGGACCAAGATGAAATGGATTAAAGATTTCAAAGATGGGGAACGGATTCGGGGCCAGTACTTGGTCACCAACGTCAGCAAAGGGGTGACCACCAACAACTTGGCTTACCTGACGGTCAGTTTCCAAGACAAGACCGGAACCATCGACGGCAAGCTCTGGGAAGCTTCCGCCGCCGACCAAGAACTCTTCAACCCCGGCAACATCGTGAACCTGGACGGCGACGTCTTGAGTTATCGCGGCAGTCTCCAATTGAAGATTCAATCGGCGACCTTGCTGGACGCCGGCACCGTCGACCCGAGCCTCTTCACCATGGCGGCCCCGATTCCGGTTCCCGACATGGAAGCCGAGCTCGAAAAAGTCATCGATAGCATCGAAGACGGGCAAATCAAGCTGTTGGTCACCACCCTGATCAAAAACCATTATCAAGCTTACATCACCTTTCCAGCCGCGGTCCGCAACCACCATGAATACGCCAGCGGGCTCCTTTATCATACCTTGTCGATGATTCATTTGGCCGAAGCCATCTTGCCCCATTACCCGACGTTAAACCGCGATTTATTGATCGCCGGGATTTTGCTCCACGATTTGGGCAAGACCGTCGAATTGTCGGGCCCGATCATTCCCAAATACACGCTTAAGGGCCGCTTGATCGGCCATATCACCTTGATGAGTTCCGAGATATTGAATACCAGCGCCGAACTGGGCCTCGACGAGGAAATGACGACGTTACTGACCCATATGGTCGTATCCCATCATGGAAAACAGGAATTCGGTTCCCCGATTATCCCCATGACGCGCGAAGCCTTGCTGCTCAGCATGATTGACGACATGGACGCCAAACTGGTCATGGCCGAAAAAGCCCTTGAAGGGGTTGAGCCGGGCGATTTCTCGGCAAGGGTCTATCCCCTTGACGAACGCAGCCTCTACCAGATGAAATTGACAAAGAAATAATGAAAATGATGGTCGGTTCGACCATCATTTTTCTAGTTACTTGATCCCTTTGGAAATCTTATTGGCGAGCACCGGCAAGTTCAACTCGCCCCGATGGACGTTTTCATACATCTCGATGCGCAGGTTGTCGTGGATGTCATAGCGGGGAATCACGTGGACGTGGAAGTGGAAAACCGATTGGCCGGCCGCTTTGTAATTGTTGGTCAGCACGTTGACCCCGGCCGCTCCCAGCTGTTTGATTTGGGCCTGCCCGATCCGCTGGGCGACGTTCATGACGTGGTGCATTTCGCTTTTCGGGGTGGCCAAGAAATTGTCGTAGTGTCGCTTACTGACCACCAAGGTGTGGCCGATCGTGGTTTGGGAAATGTCTAAAAACGCCAGGACGTGGTCGTCTTCATAGACTTTGGTGGCCGGGATCAGCCCGGCGACGATTTTACAAAATAAGCAATCGATCATGGTGAGGTACCTCGATAATATTATATATAGAAAAAGGAGGCTTGCGCCTCCTCTTTATGTGGCAATCGGATTGATTAGTCTTCGCTGTCGTAGACGTCGGGGAACGTTTCTTTGAAGTAATCCCAGATGTCTTGATCGTGGAAGGTAATCGCGTATTGCTCGAAGTAGTGGTTGTAGGCCGAGGTCTTGTTGGCGGCTTGTTCGCCTAAGATTTTGGCGATTTCGCCGGCGACCATTTCGCGGTAACCCGTGGTTTCGGGATGGATCGCGTCATAGTTGGTGGTTGACCCTTCGGCGTTGTTGAGTTTGGTGCTGTTGGCGGCTTCTTCGATCTGGATGATGTAATAAGTAGTGGAACTGGCATCATAAAGGAGGAAGTTGCGGTTCGGCACGTTCGGATCGACGATTTGTTGGCTGTTTTGCGGGATCAAGTAGTACTTGCCGTGGATGTTGCGGACGTAAGCCGAGGTTTCGGCTTCGCCGGCCGCGAATTCGTCAGTGGTCTTGTCGACGCCGTTGGCGACGCCGATGTTGAACAACCGGGTGCGGATTTCGCTTGGAAGCGATTCGAGACCGCCGTTTTTGATGTACCAGCCGTCTGTGGTGAAGTCCCGCTTGCGCAGGGTGTTTTGCTTGATCAACAAGCCTTCCTCCGGCGTATAGGTGCCGTTGGAGGTGAAGTCGGATTCGATCGTTTCGTCGGTCAACTGGGCATTGACGTTAATCTTGTTGTATTGGGCGAGGATGTCGCCGTTCAAGGTTTTGGTCGCGTCGAGGCCGGCGTCAAGGAGCAATTGCTCTTCGTCGCTGCCGGGAGCGACGTCAAGGCCCCGCCATGCCCGGGCTAATAGCTCGAGATCGGCATCTTCGGCCGTGGCCGCGGGATCGAGAATGTATTGGTCGATGAAGGTATCCATCAAATACTTGGCCGCTTCCGGATGGTTGCTGTTGGTGCCGATGGCAATGTAGTTGACTTTGCGGGCGTAGGTCCGGCCGATGGTGGCATAGTCTTGGTCGAGCACGTATTGCTCAATCAGTTTTTCGCGGTAAATCTCCGGGACGATTTCCCCGAGGATGTAGTCTTGGTAGTATTCGATGTGGATGGCTTCTTCCAGGGCTGACCCATCGCGGATCTCGTCTTTGGAAACCGGGAGGAAGATGTAATCGCTGACATAGCCTTCAACCGGATCGTAAGCGACCGCGTAGAGTTGTTTCTCGACGTAGTTGGCGAAGCGTTCTTCAAAGAAGTAGCTGCGCGTTTCGTAAGAACCGGTCGTGATCTTGGCATACATCTTTTCGTTGATGCGGGCTTCGACGTCGGCCACGAAGGCGACCTTGTCGGGATCGGCCGAAGTCAAGTTGTCGGCGTATTTGCCGAAGATGTCCTCGGCAATCAGGGTGATGACGTCTTCCTTGGCTTGTTCGGTCAAGGAGCCGGCGTCGCGAATCGAGTCGTAAACGACCGAGGCCACGTTCTTTTCAAGTTCGGTGACCAGATTCGAAAGTAACGGGTCTTCGTAGTCGGTCGGTTCCGCGTACACGTCGCAGCCGACCAAAATAAGGGCACCCGTCAGGGCAATCACGTACTTGACGAATTTATTTTTTGACATAGCAGACACCTCCCGCTTGATATTCAAGTGCCGTATCGGCGTCTTCGAAGGTTTCGGCGCAGACTTCGTCAATCAGACGTTGCCGTTGCCATTCCTGGTATTCGAGATAACGGACGAAGGTATCCCAGGTTTGAGCGTAATTGAGATCTTCCGAGAAGGCGTTGTTGGCCCGGGTCACGGCGATGTAGTTGACGATGGCGTCTTCGAGATCGCTGTCGGCGAAGGTGACGCCTTGGGCAGCCGATAATTTTTCAAAGATACGGGCTTGGAGCATGGTATCGAACCCTTTGATCTCGTTGGCGATCGTTTCGGAACGTTCCTTGTAGATCTTGGTGGTCGTGTTCATGAAGTTGACGTAAGTGATCAAATCGTTGTCCGAGCCATCTTTCGGGAAAGAAGAAGTTCCCGGGATCTCGGTCGTGTAATAATCTTCGAGGGTGACGCCGCTGGCCGAGGTTTCGACGAGGGCGGACCGTTCGACCACGATGAAGTGGATGCCTTGGTAACCGCTGCCGCTCGCACCGGTGCCGGCGCGGACCGCTAGGATGACCTTTCCGTCTTCGTCAACCAAAGCTTTTTGGCCGCCGAGTTCGGCTACCGATTGGAAACCAAGCATCGCCTCATAGGCGGCGTTGGCGGTTCCGTCGGTGTTCGTCGGGGTGATGACGCTGACGTTGTGCTTATTGAAGAATTTGTTGAAATAAACGTTGCGCGGGTAATACTTGGTATCTCCGTCGTTGACCTTGTCGCCATTGGCGTCTTTGACGATGTCGGCGGTGTCATTCAGGAGTAAGGCGGCTTCGTAAGGGATGGCGCCCAAGCCGAGATTGGTCAAGAAGGTCTCGCTGTCGGCGGGGACTTCCAATTTGGCCGCGTTGGCGACCACTCCGGCGTTTTGATTGTAAATCGCGTCATAGGCATAGACGCCCAGTTTGAATTCATTGACGTAACTGGTGGCTTTGCTCATGATGCCCAAGTCGCCGAAATTGGCGGCCGATCCGGTATCTTCGCTGGCCTCTCGGGCGATGTCTCCGAAGGTTTCGGCGTTTTGGCGAATGGCCAACCGTTTGATGACCGAAGCGATGTTGCGGGCTTCTTGTTCGGAAATGGCCCCGTCGTAGATGTTCGTGCTTTGATCGGAAACTTTGACGAGGATGTGTCGGACGTGATAAGGGAGTTTGGCATCGAGGTAGCCTTCGTAATCGACGGCTCCCATGAGCATTTCTTGCTTATTGTCGTCGTAAAAGTTTTCCTCGACCTTTTCCTTCATGAGTTGGTAGGCGAAGTAATCCTTCAATTCGTCAAGGTCTTCGACCCCATACGTATTGAATTGATCTTCGAGTTCGTCTTTGTATTTGGTCTTGTTGTTGTCGGCGTTGCTACGTGCCGTTTCCTTGACCCCATCGACCCGGTTGTCCGCTTTTTCCATGATCTCGGCGAGCTGACCGGCTTTTTCCGGTTGATTCATCTCGTTGCGAATCACGACTTCGACGACGGCTTCATAGAACTTGGCGACGCCGCTGGCGTTGCCTTTGTACTGGTTGAATAAATCGTCGGCGGTGTAGTGGATTTCCGTTCCGTTAGGGCTTGTTATCGTCATAACATAACCGTCATCGCTTTTGACGAGCGGATCACATGATGCAAGCACCAATAAGGCGGTGACCGATAAAAGCGATAATGTTAGTTTGCCCTTATTCATATCTGATAAATGTCCTCCTTCTATAAATACAGCACAAATATTGTATTATTTTAATAATACTAATTCAACAACTAATTTTACGATTCGCTCAGCCATTTTTATATCCCGGTTGCCCAAAATTGCCGCCTCGATCCAATTATCATATTATTTTGATTACGCGTAGCGCAGTGCTAGAATATTACCGATTCAAAGGAGCATTTCACGGTGGCAAAATTAGTTATTACCGATTTATGGGTGCAAGTTGACGGCCAAGACATCCTCAAGGGCGTCGATTTGACGATATCCGATCAAGAGACGGTCGCCCTATTGGGCCCGAACGGACATGGCAAATCAACCCTCTTAGGGGCGATCATGGGCCATCCCAAATATACGATTACCCGCGGGAGCATTACCCTGGACGGGGCCGACCTTTTAGCCATGTCGCCGGATGAAAGATCCCGGAAAGGGCTCTTCCTCGGGATGCAAAACCCCAGCGAAGTCCCGGGCGTGGTCAATTCCGACTTCTTGAAAGCGGCCATCAACGCCCGTCGGGAAAAGCCCATCGCCATGTTCGAATTCTACCGCGCGCTCGACAAAGCCACCAAGCAAATGAAAATTCCCCTCGAATTGGCGCACCGTCCTTTGAACGAAGGGTTTTCGGGCGGCGAAAAGAAACGCAACGAAATTCTCCAATTGCTATTACTAGAACCGAAAATCGCTTTGTTGGACGAAATTGATTCCGGTTTGGACATCGACGCGTTGTCGATGGTCGGCCACGCCATCGCCTCGTTACAAGAAAAAGGCGTCGGTTTTTTGGTCATTTCCCATTACGCTCGCTTATATGATCTCGTTACGCCCAATCGCGTCGTCGTCATGATTGACGGCCGCATCGTGGTTGAAGGCGGTTTGGAAATCATCGCCAAGATCGATCGGTCCGGTTACGAATGGATTCGGAGTGAACTCGGCATCAGCATCGAAAAGGCAATCCCCGCCATGAACACCACTTCGATTGGCGTTTGCGCCACGAAAGAAAAAGCCGGAGCATGAAACGGTACCAACTCCACCATCATATTAAAACCGCGCATGGGCGACTCGAAGTCACCCATCCTTTCGCCGCCATCGATCTTTCGGAGACAAGCGCCGGGGTGGCGACCCTCTCGGTTGCTTCCGACAGCGATTTGCTGGTCGATTGCGGAGCCAAACCCGTCAACCTCTTTTTATTATTAGCGAAAGGCGTCCATTTGAAACTGCAGGTCATCGGTCCCCAAGCTTCGATCGACTGGCATTTGAATATCGGATTGGACGATAATGCCGCGGCCGCGGTGACCATGGCCGATTTCGGTTCCTTCTCGGGCACCGTCGTCATCAATGGGGAACTGCATGGCCAAGCCAGCCGCATCGACTGGCATTTAGCCAGTCTTTCGCGTCAGTTCGATCAGAAAAAATACAGTGTCAATTTTCGGCATACCGCCTCGGAAAGTTATGCCAACATGACCAATCACGGCGTCATCGAAGATTCGGGCCAATTGACCTTCACTGGCACGAGCCACATTTATAAAGGAGCCCATCAAAGCGCCACCCACCAGACGGCGCGCATCTTGGTGTTCGATCCCCGATGCCTGGGCCGGGCCGATCCGATTTTGTCCATCGACGACAACGAAGTGGCGGCTTCCCATGCGGCCACGGTCGGCCGCATCAGCGAAGACCATATGTTTTATTTGAAATCGCGCGGCATCGACGACGCGTCGGCGCGCCGACTGATAACCTTTGGTTATTTGAAGCCGGCCATCGACCAATTTCATGACGAAGGGGCCAAAAAGCGTTTGCTGGCCTTGTTGGAATCGAGGTTATGATTATGGATATTAATACCATCCGCCAAGCCTTCCCAATGCTGAAGAAACCGAAACTGATGCAGGGACACCCGATGATCTATTTCGACAATGCGGCCACGACCTTTAAGCCGCAGCGGGTGCTGGAAGCCATGGATGATTACTATAGTAATTACACGGCCAACACCGGCCGGGGCGATTACGATTTGGAGCACATCACCGACACCAAATTCGCCGAAGCGCGCCAAATGGTGGCCGATTTCATCCACGCCGATGCCCGAGAAGTCGTGTTCACTTCCGGAGCTTCGATGTCGATCAACCTCATCGCTTACGGCTATGGCCAAAAATATTTGACCGAAAACGACGAGATCCTTCTGACCCAAGCCGAACACGCCAGCAATGTGTTGCCCTGGTTCAAAGTCCGGGAAATGACCGGATGCAAAATCAATTTCGTGCCTTTGGATCACGAAGGCCGGTTGACGCCTGAAAACCTCCGTAAAACCATATCCGACAAAACCAAGATCGTGGCCGTGGCCCATGTCACCAACGTGATGGGATACCATCTCGACATTAAGGCGTTGGCCGCCGTCGCCCACGAATTCGGCGCCATCATCATCGTCGACGGGGCCCAGAGCGTTCCGCACCTGCCGACCGACGTCAAAGCCTGGGACATCGATTTTCTCTCCTTTTCCGGCCATAAGATGTGCGGCCCGACCGGGATTGGGGTCGTCTATGGCAAATATGAGCTGTTGGAAAAGACCGATCCATTCATGACCGGCGGTGGCATGTCGACTAAGTTCGACATGTGCGGCGACGCGACGTTCCTGAAACCGCCCCATAAATTCGAAGCCGGAACCCAGAACATCGCCGGGGCGATCGGGCTTGGCGAAGCCATCCGTTTCCTCAATGAAATCGGGATGGACAACATCGCCCGATACGAACGGGAACTCCGTGACTACGCCATCGAAAAAATGAAGCAATTGCCCAATCTCGACATCTACAACGAAACGGCTGAAAGCGGCATCATCACCTTCAACGTCAAAAACGTGTTTGCCCAAGACGCGGCCACTTATTTGAACTCCAAAGGCATTTGCGTCCGCTCGGGGCAGCATTGCGCCAAAATCCTGATCGATTACCTCGGCGTCGTTGCCACCTTGAGGTTCAGCCTATACTTCTACAATACCAAAGAGGAGATCGACATTTTCGTTGAAGCCTTGAAGACGGGAGGCGATTTTCTCGATGCCTTTTTCGCTTGATCCGACCATGATGCGACAGATCATCATGGACCATTACGAACACCCGCGCAACAAACGAACCCCGGCCGATTCCCGCTATGAGGTCATGCACATGGATTCGGTTTCTTGCGTTGACAACATCAATATTTACTTATTGATCGATGGCGACATTGTCGCTGATGCCGCTTTTGACGGGGTCGCCTGCGCCATTTCGACGGCGTCGACCTCGATCATGACCGAACTATTGATCGGCAAGACACGGGCCGATGCCGAGTACATCATCAAACAATATTTAGCCATGATCCACGAAGAACCTTATGACGAGGAAGCGCTGCAAGACGCGATCGTGTTCATGAATACCCACAAGCAAGCGGCCCGCATCAAATGCGCCACCCTCGGCTGGAACGGGGCCAAGGAAATCCTCGAGAAGCATCACCATGAATAAAGACAACCTGCCTAACGACTACAAATACGGGTTTCGCGATGACGACACCTCGGTCTACAAGACCAAAAAAGGCTTGTCCCAAGAAGTAGTCGGCGATATTTCGAAACATAAAGGCGAACCGGACTGGATGCTCCAATTCCGGCTGAAGGCCTTAAAGTTTTTCGAAAACAAACCGTTGCCTTCGTTCGGACCCGACCTTTCTTTTTTGAATTTCGACAGCTTCACCTATTTCAACCGGCCGAGCCAAGGCGAAAAAACCCGCTGGGAAGACGTCCCACAGACGATTAAGACCACCTTTGACAAACTTGGGATACCCGAAGCCGAGCAAAAGTATCTTTCGGGGGTAACCGCCCAATACGAATCGGAGGCGGTCTATCACAACATGCTCAAGGAAGTCGAGGAGAAAGGCGTCATTTTCCTTTCGACTGACATGGCCTTGAAGCTACATCCCGATCTCGTCAAAAAATACATCAACACAGTCGTCCCCTACACCGACAACAAGTTTGCCGCCCTCAATAGCGCGGTCTGGTCGGGAGGCTCGTTCATTTACGTCCCTAAAAACGTGACTTTGGAAAAACCGCTTCAATCGTATTTCCGCATTAACAACGAGAAAACCGGCCAATTTGAACGGACCTTGATCATCGTCGACGAAGGGGCCTCGGTCAATTATGTCGAAGGGTGCACCGCCCCGATCTACGATAAGGAATCGCTCCACGCCGCCGTGGTCGAAATCATCATTCACAAAGGTGGGAAATGCCGCTACACCACGATCCAAAATTGGTCGACCAACATCGTCAATTTGGTCACTAAGCGGGCTTATTGCCACGAAGATGCCCAGATGGAATGGATTGACGGCAACATCGGAAGCCAACTCAACATGAAATACCCGGCCTGCATCTTGGCCGGAGCCCGGAGCCGGGGCACCTGCATTTCTATCGCGGTCGCCAACCGGGGCCAATACCAAGACGCCGGTGCCAAGATGATCCATTTGGGACGCGATACCTCGTCGACCATCGTCTCGAAAACCATCGTTCGCAACGGCGGCATTTCCAATTATCGCGGTTTGGTCAAAATCGGGGCCAAGGCCTTGAATGCCAAGAGCCACGTCGAATGCGACACCTTGATTTTCGACAACCAATCATCCAGCGATACCATTCCCAAAAACGAAGTCGCCAACAATGATTCCTACGTCGAGCACGAAGCCACCGTCAGCCGCATCAGCGAAGAGCAGCTCTTCTATCTCATGTCGCGCGGATTGACGCAAGATCAAGCCACGCAGATGATTATCATGGGTTTCATCGAACCGTTTTCGCGCGAATTGCCGATGGAATATGCCGTGGAATTGAACCAGTTGATCAAACTCGACATGGAAGGCAGCGTCGGCTAACCATGGACTATCAAGTCATCGTCGTCGGGGGCGGCCACGCCGGCCTCGAGGCGGCCATGGCCAGCGCCAATCTCGGCGCTAAAACCCTTTTGCTGACCCTCAATATCAACATGATGGGCAACATGCCCTGCAATCCTTCGATCGGGGGTTCGGCCAAAGGAATCGTCGTGCGGGAAATCGATGCCCTCGGCGGCAAGATGGGCATCGGGGCCGACCATGCCTATCTCCAAATGAAAATGCTGAATACCGGCAAGGGACCGGCGGTCCAATGCCTCAGGGCCCAAGCCGACAAGAAAGCTTACCCGGCCTACATGCAAAAAATGGCGTTGGAAACCAAGAACCTGACCGTTCGGGAAGCCGGCGTAGTCGATTTGCTTCACGATGACAATCATGTCTACGGCGTCATATTAACGAGTGGCGAAACATTGACTTCAGCAGCCGTCATTTTAACGACGGGCACCTTCATGGAAGCGACGATTCTCCGCGGCCACGAAGCCCATAGCGGCGGACCCGACGGGGAACCTCCTTCGCTCGGATTGTCGCCAAATCTAGCCAAGATGGGCATCGAGTTGATCCGATTGAAAACCGGAACACCACCGCGCATCAAACGCGATTCGATCGATTTTTCGAAGATGATACCTCAAACCGGCACGCCTGGCCATCTGGCCTTTTCATATGAAACGAACGAATTCATGCCATTGGAAGAACAAGACTTGTGTTACTTGATTTACACGCAGCCGGAGACCCACGCGATCATTCATGAGCATATCAATGACTCGGCGCTTTTCTCAGGATTGGTAACCGGGGTCGGCCCCCGATATTGCCCGAGCATCGAAGACAAGATCGTCCGCTTTGCCGACAAGAGCCGCCATCAGCTGTTCTTGGAACCCGAATCGCGGTATACCGATTCGATGTACCTGCAGGGTTTTTCCACCTCGATGCCGATTGACGTCCAAGAAAAGATGGTCCGCTCGCTGCCAGGACTTGAGAAGGCCGTCTTCTTAAAGTACGCTTACGCGATTGAATACGACGCCTTGGTGCCGACGCAATTTTATCCGACTTTGGAATTAAAACGGTGGCCGGGTTTATACGGAGCTGGACAAATCATCGGAACCTCGGGTTACGAGGAAGCAGCTGGGCTTGGCTTGTTGGCCGGCATCAACGCCGTCATGAAAATCCAAGGCCGGGAACCGGCCATCCTTCGGCGCGACCAAGCCTATATCGGCGTGATGATTGACGATTTGGTCACCAAAGGGACCCAGGAACCATATCGCCTTTTGTCGTCACGGGCCGAATATCGCTTGTTGCTGCGCCACGATAACGCCGATTTGCGCTTAACTGAACTCGGTCATAAAATCGGGCTGATTGGCCCGGAACGCTTTGACCGTTATCAAAAAAAGAGCGCCGATTTGCAAGCGGTTTTGTCGATTTTGAAGAAGACCAACATCAAGAATACACCGGTTATCAAGGCCTTTTTGGAACAAGTAGGCAGTCCAGCCTTCGTCGGATCGATCCCGGCCGTCGAATTATTGAAACGACCGGAAATCGGATTCGTTGACTTGAGTAAACTGATCCCGGAATTGAAAGAACCCGTCTTAAGCGAAACGGCGATCGAGCAACTCGAGGTCATGGTCAAATTCGAAGGTTACATCCAAAAGCAAATCAAGCAAGCCGAACGCCAAGCCAAACAAGAAACCATCGCCATCCCCGATAACTTTCAATACGCCAAACTGGACGGCCTTGCCTTGGAGGCGCGCCAAAAACTGCAGAAAATCCAACCTCGGACGATTGGGCAAGCCAGCCGCATCTCCGGCGTTAATCCAAGCGACATCGCCATGTTAGTACTATACTTAAGGCGAGGGAACTAAATGGATCGCGCCCAATTCGAAACCTGGCTGAAGCAAAACTACCCCGATGTGACCAATCGGCAGATTGAGCAATTCGAGGCTTATCGGCAATTGATCGTCACTTGGAATCAAGCCGTCAATCTCATGAGTCGGGCCGACGGGCTTGACCTATATGAGAAGCATTTCGTCGATAGCCTGTTGTTCCCGCTTCCCCATGACGACCGTCATCGGGCTTATCTCGATTTGGGTACTGGGGCCGGTTTTCCCGGCATCCCGCTCAAAATCATGTATCCCGATGAAACCTTTTATTTATTGGAAGCCACGGGTAAGCGAGCCGATTTCCTGCGCCGGGTCATCGTCAGCCTCGACTTGATGAAAATCGAAGTCGTCAACGATCGGGCCGAGGATTATGCTTCCTTCTCAAGAGAAACGTTCGATGGGGTCGTCGCCCGCGCCGTTTCTCCTTTGAACATCCTTTTGGAACTCGCTGCGCCACTTGTCAAACCAAATGGTTTGATCTACACCTATAAAGGCGATCGGGCCGACATCGAATTGGTTGAAGCCAGTTTCGCGATGCGGGTTTTGTCGCTCAAACTCGTCGAACACCAACTGGCTACGCTTCCCTATTTGGGCCATAACCGCCATCGGCTCGTATTTGAAAAAACGGCGCCGACCTTAGCCCGATATCCGCGTCCTTACTCCGAAATCAAGCGAAAACCGCTATAGAAACGTTGTCTACAATTAGCCAATTACTTTTGCAGCGCAAATATCAAAATATTGTGATATGTGTTCTTAGTCATATTAAAAAACCAATTAAATCAATCCATCGACAAAACAATCGGAATAAACACTAAAATGTCTGTGTTATAATTTTTTATACGGATTGA
>CAZBUP010000022.1:0-20238 GCA_964495145.1 uncultured Staphylococcaceae bacterium
CCGTAACTATAACGGTCCTAAGGTAGCGAAATTCCTTGTCAGGTAAGTTCTGACGCGCACGAATGGTATAATAATCTGGGCGCTGTCTCGACAGCAGACTCGGTGAAATCTTAATACCTGTGAAGATGCAGGTTACCCGCGACTAGACGGAGAGACCCCATGGAGCTTTACTGTAACTTAATATTGGATAATTGTCAGTCATGTACAGGATAGGTGGGAGACTACGAAGCCGGGGCGTCAGCCTCGGTGGAGTCAATCTTGGGATACCACTCTTGACTTACGATTATTCTAACTTTCGCCCTCACCGGGTGGAGGACAGTGTTAGGCGGGCAGTTTGACTGGGGCGGTCGCCTCCCAAAGAGTAACGGAGGCGCCCCAAGGTATCCTCAGCACGGTTGGAAATCGTGCGTCGAGTGCAAAGGCATAAGGATGCTTGACTGTGAGACATACAAGTCGAACAGGGACGAAAGTCGGGCTTAGTGATCTGGCGGTGCCGTGTGGAAGGGCCGTCACTTAACGGATAAAAGCTACCCTGGGGATAACAGGCTGATCGCGTCCAAGAGTTCACATCGACGACGCGGTTTGGCACCTCGATGTCGGCTCATCACATCCTGGAGGGGAAGTACCTTCCAAGGGTTGGGCTGTTCGCCCATTAAAGTGGTACGCGAGCTGGGTTCAAAACGTCGTGAGACAGTTTGGTCCCTATCTGTCGTGGGCGCAAGAAGTTTGAGAGGACCTGTCCCTAGTACGAGAGGACCGGGATGGACATAGCAATGGTGCACCAGTTGTCACGCCAGTGGCACGGCTGGGTAGCTACCTATGGAACGGATAAACGCTGAAAGCATATAAGCGTGAAGCCAACCTCAAGATGAGACTTCTCATTCGCAAGAAGTAAGACCCCTAGTAAGCGACTAGGTTGATAGGTCGGAGATGTAAGTGCAGCGATGCATTCAGTCGACCGATACTAATAGGTCGAGGACTTAATTTCATTAAGTTTTCTAACGAAAATAAACAAAATAAAATTCGGGTAATGTCAGAAAGAACGTTAAAAAAATAGTATCTAGTTTTCAGGGAACATCCCTGAAGAAGAAGTCTGGTGGCGATGGCGCGGTGGTCACACCTGTTCCCATCCCGAACACAGAAGTTAAGCACCGTAGTGGCGAAGGTATCCTCACGGAGAGAATAGCGAGCCGCCGGGCTTTTTCTTTTTATGGGGATCTTCTTCCTTATAAAGGAAGGATCTAAAGCAATCAATGGCAAAAAACGGCATATTATAGTATAATGAGCCTTGCCATTAACGAACAAGGGAACGAAACATGGACATCGACAAGAAAACCAAATACGGCGGCATCAACATTTCGATGGAAGCCATCGGTTCCGTGGCCGGAGCGGCCGCGCTTGAATGCTATGGGGTGGTCGGCTTGGCCTCCAAGAATTCCCTCCGCGAAAACATTGCCAACCTATTGAAAGAAGACGCCTATTACCAAGGCGTGCTCCCCAAAAAAGACAAAGACGAGTATTCGGTCGAACTTTACATCATTGTTGCCTACGGTGTCAAAATCACCGAAGTTGTCAGCGAAGTCCAAAAGAAAGTTAAATACGTCCTGGAGAAAACCTTTGACATCAAATTCAAATCCGTCAATGTCTTCGTCCAAGGACTGAAAACCAATTAATTCGGTTCGAGGAGCTTTTTTAATGAAAACCATCAACGGAATTGACCTCAAGAAGATGATTATTTCCGGGGCCAACCAACTGTATAACTACTACCCCGAAGTCGATGCCCTGAACGTCTTCCCGGTCCCCGACGGGGATACCGGCATGAACATGAACCTCACGATGTCGAGCGGCGCTAAAGAAGTCGCCAATCGCAACGATGAAAATATTTACGATATCGCCAAAGCCTTCTCCAAAGGCCTTTTGATGGGCGCCCGGGGCAACTCCGGCGTGATCACCAGCCAAATATTCCGCGGTTTCGCCACCGCGCTCGAAGGCAAGCACCAAATCAACGCCGTCGAATTCGCCGAAGCCTGGAACCTCGGCCGCGAAGTGGCCTACAAGGCCGTCATGCGCCCGGTCGAAGGTACCATTTTGACGGTCGTCCGCGAATCCAGCGGGGCCTTGCTTGACCAAGTCAACGAATCGTGGTCGATCGAAGGGGCGATGGACTTCATGCTCAAAGAAGCCCGGGCTTCCTTGGTCCGCACCCCGGATTTATTGCCGATCCTGAAGGAAGTCGGCGTCGTCGATAGCGGCGGAGCCGGCCTCATCCGCATCATGGAAGGGTTTTTGAGCGCCCTCAACGGCAAAGTCATCGACAAGAACACGGCCACCGCCTTCGAAGAACCGCGCGAAATGGCCGGCGCCAGCCTCGAAGCCGAGGAATTCGGCTATTGCACCGAGTTCATTTTGAAAATCGGCGCCGGGGAATCGGAGAAGAAACCCTTCGTCGAGAAGCGGTTTTCCAATGTGCTCAACAGCCACGGCAACTCGATCGTCATGGTCCGCGACGATGAACTGGTCAAAGTCCATATTCATACCCTCTTGCCCGGCAACATTTTAAGTTACGCCCAGCAATTCGGCGAGTTCGTCTCCTTGAAGATCGAGAACATGTCCGAGCAGCATACCCACCTATCCGACGGCAACGTCTTGAAAGACGTCAAGCACGCCCATGAAGACCTCCATATCCTGAAACAGGAAGAGAAAGACTACGCCATCATCGCCGTGGCGGCCGGATCCGGACTCGAAAAGATGTTCAAGGAGCTGCGGGTCGATTACATCGTCAGCGGCGGCCAAACCATGAACCCGGCCACCGAAGATTTCGTCACCGCGATTAAAAAAATCAACGCCAAGCACGTCTTTTTGCTCCCCAACAACCCAAACATCATCTTGGCCGCCAACCAAGCCGTCGACGTGATCGGTTCCGAGCGGAGCGTCCACGTGATCCCCAGCAAGACCATTCCCCAAGGACTCGTCGCATGCATGATGTTCAATCCCGAAGCCAAACTCGACGAAAACCTCGCCGAGATGAAACGGGCATTGGACACGGTCCAATCGGGTGCCATCACCTTTTCGATCAAAGACACGGCCATCGACGGCATCGCCATCAAGAAGGACGATTACATGGCCTTGTCCGGCAAGAAAATCGTCGCCTCGCATCCCGACATGTTCGCGACCGCCGAAAAACTCCTCGAATCGATGATTGACGAGATGACGAGCATCGTCACCTTGATCGTCGGGGAAGGGGTCGACATGAAGCGGGTCGACAAGTTGACCAAAAAATTCGAAACCAAATACATCGACGTCGAATTTGACGTCCGCCAGGGCGACCAACCGGTCTATGCCTTCTTGGTCGGGGTCGAATAAACGCGATATTGAACGAATAAGGGGCTAAGCCCCTTTTTGTTTTGCTATGATTAAGGCATGAAACTTTCCAAATCGGCCCGGCTCAACGCCGCCTTGCTGTCGATCGACATCGTGACCCCGCTCGACGCCGTCATGCACTTGCCGTACCGCTACGAGGATTTTTCATTGACCCCCGAGGTCGATTTGCGGCAAGGCCAGCGCCTGGTCGTCTATGGCAAAGCCATCAGTGCCCCGACCGTCAACGTCACCTCGCGCTACAAAATCGTCAGCTTCCGGTTCCGGAGCGGCGATGGGCACACTTACCAAGTCGTTGCCTTCAATCGGCCTTATCTCCTCAAAGTGGTGACCCTGGGGTCCGAGTATACGTTGATTGGAACCTACGATCGAAAAAATGATAAACTCAACCTTCTGACCTTACGCTCGGGATCCATCAAGGACAGCGACCGTTACAAGCCAGTCTATTCTTTGCCAAGCACCATCGATCAGCACGTCTATCAGCGATTGGTGTTGCGGGTCTTTCCCCAAGCCGAACCGCTCCTCAAGGAAGGTATACCGGCGCAGCTCATCGAGAAATACCACCTACTATCCAAGGCCGCATCATTGAAGCTGCTTCATAACCCCGGTTCACCCGAGGACATCCGCCAGGGTTATCGCACCGTCAAGTATGAAGAAGCCCTGCGCTTTTGCCTGAAAACCCAACTGATTCGCCGGCAAAACCGCTTTCTTTACAAAATCAAGAAGCCGGATATCGATTTATTGAAGATCAACGATTTCGTTAAGACTTTACCCTATCGCCTCAGCCACGACCAACTGGCGGCCGTGCGGGAAATCATCGTTGACATGAATCGGGAAACGCTGATGTACCGTCTGCTTCAAGGCGATGTCGGGAGCGGCAAAACGGTCGTGGCCGCCTTGGCTCTGTATGCCAATTACCTGCGCCGCGACCAAGGGGCGCTGATGGCCCCGACCGACGCTTTGGCCAAGCAGCATTTTCTCACCCTGAAACAGCTATTCAAACTGACTGGGGTCCAAGTGGCGCTTTTGGTAGGCGCCATGACCGCCAAGGAAAAACAATCCGTCAAAGACGGACTGCTCGACGGCGTCATCGATGTGGTGGTGGGGACCCATGCTCTCTTTTCGGAAGATGTCGTTTATCAATCGCTAGGGTTGGCCGTCATCGACGAGCAACATCGCTTCGGGGTCAACCAACGCAGTCTTTTGTCAAATAAAGGGACGCGAGCCGATTTATTGCTGATGTCGGCGACCCCGATCCCGCGCACCCTGGCGCTGACCGTGTACGGGGACATGGACATGACGTCGATCAAACAGTTTCCGACCGCCAAACGGGACGTGCAGACATTTATTTGCGCTCCTGAAGACGCTCGGCTTGAAGGAGCCGTCGCCGTTTCGCTTAACCACCATCGACGGGTGTTTGTCATCGCCCCGTTGATTGAAGACAATGACTATTCACAGTTTGGGGTAGAAGCCTTATACGATGAATACGCGAGAAAATACCATGCGCAAGTCGGACTCCTGCATGGACGCCTTCCCAGTGACGAAAAAGACGCCGTCTTGCGTGATTTCGTGTCCGGCCGGGTGCCGATTTTGGTCTCAACGACGGTGATTGAAGTCGGAATCGACGTGCCGACGGCCGACACGATGATCGTCTATGAGGCCGAACGATTCGGCTTGGCATCCTTGCATCAGCTTCGGGGCCGCATCGGCCGTGACGGGCACCCGGCTTCGTTTTTCCTGGTGACCGACATTGAGAGTCCGGAAGAGCACGCCCGCTTGAAAGTGCTGATGGATACCGATGACGGATTCCGCATCGCCGAAGAAGATTTGACCCATCGGGGCCCGGGCGAGTTGGCCGGTCAACGCCAAGCTGGTTTCGGCCATTTCGTATACGTCAATCCCTATGACGATTACAAGATGCTGACTTATGCCCGCGATGACGCCATCGCTTTACTTGAAAATCCTGATCCATCCAACCACGATTTGATCATCGACATTCAAAACCAAATCAAAGATGCGCCTTATGGGTGAACCATTCATTTGATATATCAAATGAAATTAGGTATGGTATAGATGGCCGAAGTTCCATTGGGCCGATCAATGACAATTACTATATAATTAATTATCGAGGTCAAAATATGAAAACAATCGTCGTCGACATGATGGGATCCGATCACGGATCCACCGCTACCATTGACGGAGTCAAGCAATTCTTCGCCCGCAACCAAGGGGCCAAGTTGATTCTAGTGGGGGATCCCCACGAATTGGCGCCTTTGAAAGACACTTGCGAAATCATCCCTTCGAGTCAAATTGTCCCGATGGAAGCCGGAGCCCTTGACGTCATGCGGCTGAAGCAATCGTCGATGATGGTCGCCATTAATACCTTCTTGGAGCGTGGGGCCGACGCCATCGTCAGCGCCGGGTCGACCGGCGGCTTCCTCAGCGCCACTACCTTGAAGTTGAAATTGATCGAAGGGGTGGAACGGGCTGCCTTGATGTCGCCGTTTCCAACCGCGATTCCCGGCAAGAAAGCCACCGTTCTCGACATCGGGGCCAACAATGAAAACACCCCGACGCAGATTGTCCAATTCGCCAAGATGGGCAGCATCTTCGCCCAAAAGATCTATGGACTCAAGGAACCAAAAGTCTATCTGCTATCCAACGGCGTCGAAGAGAAAAAAGGTACCCCGGAATTGAAAGAAGCCCATCAGATGCTCAAGACGATCAATTATCCGGGATTCATGGGTAACGTCGAAGCCCGCGAGGCACTGAATGGCGAAGCCGACGTCATCGTCAGCGGCGGATTTGCCGGCAATATCTTCCTTAAGGGAAGCGAGGGCATTTTCGTGTTGATGAACAACATGATCAAAAAGGCTTTCACCCGCAATATCTTCACAAAAATCGGCTATTTGCTCTCGAAGAAGGGCTTTGCCGAGATGAAGACCTCACTCAATTACAAAACGTATGGCGGCGCCATGCTTTTGGGCGTCAACGGTGTAGTCGTTAAGGCGCATGGAAGTAGCGACGGTTTCAGTTTCTCCTATGCCCTTGAAGTCGCGCTGAAGATGGCCGAAGCCGACGTCGTCAACCAAATTCGGGCGGGATTGTCCCATGAAGCCAATCACTGAGTTAATAACGAAACTGGGTATTCGCACCCGGCGGCCGTCCTTGTATGATCGGGCGGTCACCCACCCTTCCTATCACGTCGAAGGCAAAGGTCCCGATTCCGATTACGAACGGCTCGAATTCATGGGCGACGCCATCATTTCGCTGATCGTCGCCGAACTGGTCTACCGCCACCACCCTGAATTCGACCAAGGCATGATGTCTAAAACGCGAGCCAAACTCGTGCGGACCGAGGGATTGGTCAGTTTGGCCCAAAATCTTGATTTGGCCGAATACATCCGGGTTGGCCATAGCATGAACAAAGCCGCCGTGGCCGGATCCAAAAACATTCTTGAGGACGTGTTCGAAGCCCTAATGGGCGCCGTGTACATCGACCAAGGCTTCAAGATTACGAAACAAGTGCTCCTGCCGATGTTTGAAACGATGGTCAAAGACATCGACGTCGAAGTCATCACCGATTTCAAGACGCGGCTCCAAGAAGCGTTTCAAGCCGAGCATCGCGAATCGGTCACCTATAAAGTCGAAGAAGAATCAGGCCCGGCCCACGACCGACATTTCGTCGTGTCGGTTTCTTACGACGGGCAAGTGCTGGGACGCGGCAGCGGCCCGAGCAAGAAAGACGCCGAGCAGAAAGCCGCCTGCGACGCCTTGGGGAAGAAAGCCGGCTGATATGGGCTTATTTGCCTATCTAAAAAACAAAATCATCGGCAAAAACAAGGCCGTTAAGGAAAAATACGTGATTGGCTTGGCTAAAAGCCGATCGCAGTTTTCGGATCGACTCCAAAACCTATCGCGACGATATCATCAAACCAACGAACAATATTTCCAAGAACTCGAGGACATTTTGATCGAAGCCGACATCGGCGTCAAATTGACCGACGACATCTTGACGGCGACCCGAGCCGAGAGCCAAGCCCAGGGCATTGACGATCCCAGTCAGATCAATGAGATCTTGGTCGACAAAATGTTCATCGGCTACGCCCAAAGCGGCGATGACATCAAAACCGAGATCACCTTTGCCGATGGCCGACCGACCATCGTCTTGATCGTCGGGGTCAACGGCGTCGGCAAGACGACCTCGATTGCCAAGTTGGCCCATCGCTATCAAGCCCAAGGCAAAAAGGTCTTATTGGTATCAGGCGACACGTTCCGGGCCGGCGCCCAAGAACAATTGGCGGTTTGGGCCGCGCGGCTGCCGGCAGACCTTGTTTCCGGAAGTCCGGGCGAGGATCCTTCGGCGGTCACTTACCGCGGCATGGAACAAGCTCAAAAGGGCGCTTACGACCTTGTCATCGTCGATACGGCCGGACGTTTGCAAACGAAGGCCAATCTCATGGCCGAATTGTCGAAGGTGCGGCGAACGATTGCCCGCTTCTACGAAAACGGCTCCGACGAGGTGTTTTTAATCATAGACGCCACCACGGGCCAAAATGGGGTCTTCCAGGCTCAAGCTTTTGCCGAGGCGACCGGTTTGACCGGAGTGATCATCACCAAGATGGATGGCACTTCCAAAGGCGGGATTGTCCTTGCCATACGCGATCAAATCGGGGTGCCGGTGCGATTCATCGGTTTCGGCGAGAAATTGACCGACTTGGACGAATTCGACTTGGATTCCTATTTGTATGGTCTTTGCGTGGGAGACCAATGATGGCTTTCTTCGGCACGCTTTTGCTGTTCATCGTCATCGACATGGTGATCACCATCGTCTTAAGGCTCCTCGGCGTCCCTTACTATGTCATCGACATCGTCGTGTCCTTGCTGATGGCCTTCATCTTCGCCTACATCCGTCATGACAAGACGCGGGGCCCATTCATTAAAGATGTGACTTTTCACCGCAATTTCGCCATACTGTTCATTATCTTGTTAGCCATATCATTGGTATTCGGGTATTTCATATGAATCAAATCAAAAAATTCGAAGTCCAGGGTCGTTTGCTTGAAAAGTACAAAGCCCTGTTGACTTACCATCAGCGCCATATCATGGAGCAATATTACGATTATGACCTATCGATGGCCGAAATCGCCGTCGAAGAAGATATCTCCCGCAGCGCCGTCGCCGAAATCATCAAGATAAGCACGGCCAAGCTGGCCGAATACGAAGCGGGGCTCCTCTTGCTCGAAACGGAAGCCGAGGTGCTCAAACTCTTGGATCAGCTCGATCAAGTAGCCCCCGAAGCGCGGGCCGAACTCATGAAACGCATCAAGGAAATCATCACCCATGGCATTTGAATCGCTATCAGAAAAACTTCAGGGCATCTTGGCCCGCTTGCGCGGCCAAAGCCGTTTGACCGAAGCCAACATGGAGGCGATGCTTCAAGAAATCCGCGTCGCCTTGCTCGAAGCCGACGTCAATTTGAAAGTGGTGCGGACTTTCCTCGACCACATCAAGGAAGACGCCCTCGGCCAACAGGTGTTCGGTTCCCTGAACCCGAGCCAAACCGTGGTGAAAATCGTTCGGGACCGCCTCGTCGAATTATTGGGCGCCGACCAATCGGACATCGAATTCGCCTCGGGCACCACCACCTACATGATGGTAGTCGGCCTCCAAGGCACCGGCAAGACGACTAATCTCGCCAAGTTGGCCAAGTTATGCAAAGAAAAGTTTCATAAAAGCGTCCTGATCGTCGGAGCCGACGTGTATCGGCCGGCCGCCATCGACCAACTGGAAACGTTGGCCCGGAGCATCGAGACGCCGTTTTATAGCCGCCGGGACACCACCGACGTGCCCGCCATCGTCAAAGAAGCCGAACGGCTGGCCGTCGCCAACCATTATGACGTCGTGTTGATCGACACGGCCGGGCGCCTTCACATCGACGAGGGCTTGATGGAAGAGTTGATCGGCATCGGGAAAATCGTTCCCCTCAAGGAAACGCTTTTAGTCGTCGACGCCATGGCCGGCCAAGATGCCTATCACGTCGCCGCGGCTTTCCACGCCAAGTTGCGTTTGACCGGACTGATCATGACCAAACTCGACGGCGACGCCCGCGGGGGCGCGGCTTTGTCGATCCGCCACTTGACCGGCTTGCCCATCAAAATCATCGGCGTTGGCGAAAAGATCGACGATTTGGAAGTGTTTTATCCCGAACGCATGGCCGATCGCATCTTGGGCATGGGCGACGTCGTCACCTTGATTGAAAAAGCCCAAGAGAAAATCGATGAGAAAGAAGCCAAGAAATCGGTCGAAAAGATCATGTCGGGCCGATTCGACCTCAACGACATGATGGCCCAGATGCGCCAAGTCCAGAAATTAGGCTCCTTCGGCGGCTTACTGAAGCTGATCCCGGGCATGCCGAAGATTACCGCGGAACAAACCGCCCAAGCCGAGCGCGAAATGCGCCTGTTCGAAGCCATCATCAATTCAATGACTCCGGAAGAACGCCATGAACCGGACATTCTTCGCAATTCGCGTAAAATCCGCATCGCCAAAGGAAGCGGCACCACCAGCGCCGACATCAACCGAGTCATCAAAAAATACGAGCAGACGCGCGAGATGATGCGGATGCTTAAATCCGGCGGCAAGATGCCGGGTTTCCCGTTCCGTTAAATCACGCCTAAAACGATGGTTAAGATGCCGACCGCCACGAGGTAAATGGCAAAGTATTTGGCTTGTCCGTAATGGAATTTTTTGAAGATGAAGCGTAAAGATAGATAGGTGAAGACACCGGCGGCGACCATGGCCGCCGCATAATAAAACAAGGTAATCCAGGACGTCTCGAAAATCGTTTTGAAATCGCCGAGACTGAAGACGAAGCTGCCCAAAGCCACCGGGAGAAACAGTAGGAAGGCAAACTCTTTGGCCTGGGCTTCCTTCAAGCCGCTGATTTTGGCCCCGGTGATGGTCATCCCCGAGCGGGAGACGCCTGGCAAAATACCCAACACTTGGAAAAGCCCGGCGGCGATGATGTGTCGGAAACGGTATGTTTCGTCGCGGTTGGATCCCAAAATCGGCCACAAAAATAAGATGAGCGCCGTGATCAAAAAACCGATCCCGACATAGAGCAGTTGGCCGAACAATCCTTCAATCGTGTCCGAGAAAAGAACGCCGATAACCCCGGCCGGAATCGAGGCTAAGACGATATAAACCGCGAGCCAGAAATCGTTTTTCCGGGTGGCGTCTTTCTTGAATATGAAGCGGAAAAAGCCGCCGATGACGCGGATGATCAACTTCCAAAAGAAGATGACCAAAGCCACGAGCGAAGCCACGTGCAGGAAGATGGCGAAGGTCGCCTCATTATCGGCGTTGGTTTGCAAGAGCTGTTGGAGCAAGGCCAGGTGGCCGCTACTAGAAATCGGCAAGATCTCGGCGATGCCTTGGACGAGACCCAGCACCAAGTATTTCAATAAGGTGACTATGTTCATATCATTTTCCTTTGGTGAATTTGACGCCTTTTTCGATGGCGTCCGTCCACCAGGTCGGGGTGACCCCGTTATCGTAATCCGCCAATAGGCGGGCGTCGGCCGGAGTCAGGTGGTAGCGGGCAAACAAATCCGGGCGCTTCTCTCTCGTGACGACGAGCCGCATCAAATGGCGCCACTTCACGATGGCGCCGTGATGGCCCGAATACAAGATGGCTGGAACCGTTTTTCCTTCGATGTCAAACGGTTCGGTATACTGCGGGTATTCCAATAAGCCGTCGTCGAAACTTTCGATTTCAAGCGATGAGGTTTCGATGGCCCCCGGCAATAAGCGAATGACGGCATCGGCGATGGCCATGGCCCCGACTTCACCCCCGGTTAAAATGAAATCGCCGAGGCTGATTTCTTCGTCAATCAAATGATTGACCCGTTCGTCGATGCCTTCGTAATGGCCGCATATGAGAATCAAATGCGCCATGTCTTTATAACCAAGGGCGGTTTTTTGATTGAAAACGGCGCCTCGGGGAGATAATAGAATCGTTCTTGAAGCGGGAGTTTCCACAGTTTGAAGAGCGCTTTGGATCGGTTGCACTTTCATGACGAGCCCGGCGCCGCCGCCAATCGGCGGGGTGTCGACCCGACCGTAACGGTCTTCGGTATAATCGCGGATGTTGACGAGGTCAACCTGTACGATTCCTTTGGCAATCGCCCGCTTGATGATCGATTGGGTCAAGAAACCGGCGAACATATCCGGGAACAGCGTCAAGATGGTGATTTTCATAATAAGCCCTCGATGAAATGGACCTTGATTTCCTTGGCATCGATATCGACTTTCAATATGAAAAAGGGTACGAAGGGAATCTGGTAATGACGATCCTCCCCCTCGGTGACTTTAAGAATCGGATGGGCGCCGTAATCGACTACCTGGGTCACTTGTCCATGCGGAGTCCCATCTTCGTCGACCACGGTCGAGCCGACCAAATCGTCATAGAAGTAAGTGCCTTTCGGCAGTTGGATGGCCTCTTTGTCGGCCAGCACGAACCAATTGATGTATTGTTCGGCGTTATGGGAATCGATGCCTTCGAAGCGAACGAGGTCCAGACCCTTGTGGGACCGATGGGCCAAAACGGTGACCCAAAGTTCTTGACCGCTTTTTTCATTGCGCAGCAAAACTTGTTTATTCGGGGCATAACGCTTGGCTGAAAAATGGGAAAACGAGACGATTTTCAGTTCGCCTTGGATGCCGAAAGTGTTCACGATTTGCCCGACGGTGACTAGGTGCATATCACTAGTATAAATGAAAAGAGGAGGGGTTACTCCTCTTGATTGGTGGCTTCAAACGATTCGAACTTTAAATGGATGCGGCGGTTTTCGCTTTTGCCGGCGACCGAGAGCATTTCCCGGAGGGCGTCGGCGATAATGCCCTTGCGGCCGATCAAGCGCGACGTATCTTCGCTTTCGGCCACGATCAGCAACGTCAAATCATGTTCGTTGTTGCTTGGCAGTTCCCGAATCATCAAGGCGTCTTTGTGGGTAATGAACGAATCGACGAAGGCATGGATGATTGCTTCGTAATCCATCGTTTATTTCCCCGATTTCTTGATAGCCAGCTTGGTTTCGGCGAATTTGGCCATGAGGCCGTGTTCTTTGAAAAGAGCGCGAACGGTATCGCTTGGTTGCGCGCCTTGAAGCAGCCATTTCATGGCCAAAGCTTCGTCGACGGTGGCTTTCTTTTCAAGTTTGGAAGGATCGTAGAAACCGACTTGTTCGATGTAGCGGCCATCGCGGGCATAACGCGAATCGGCGGCGACGATGCGATAGAAGGGATCTTTGTGACGGCCCACGCGGGCTAAACGGATTTTGACAGCCATAGGTAATTCTCCTTTGAATACGCTATAATCTTAAACAATCCCAATACCTTTGTCAAGTAAATTTACTTTACGAGCAGTGCCATGGCGACTAGGTTTTATGAAATAAAAGGTGGGCAGACTTTCAATTACTTTTTATTGCACTTTCACGGTTCTTTTGCTACTATATCTAAGCGCTTGCGCTAGGAATGGTCCGCTTTCGTGTCACTACGTTATGAACATTCTGACAAAAATTATCATAGGAGCGTGATACCATGAACAACAATCTGGTTAATGAAATCACCGCCACGCAAATTCGCACCGATCTTCCGAAGTTCGCTTCCGGGGACACGGTCCGCGTCTACGTCCGCATCGTCGAAAACAACAAATCGCGTTTGCAGGCGTTCGAAGGCATCGTCATGGGCCGCCGCGGCTCAGGCATCAGTGCCACGTTCACCGTCAGAAAAATGAGCGGTGGCGTCGGCGTCGACCGGACTTTCCCGGTCCATGCCCCGAATGTCGCCCGCGTCGAGTTGATTAAGCGTGGCAAGGTTCGTCGCAACAAGATCAATTACCTGCGTAATTTATCTGGCAAAGCCGCCCGTATCAAAGAAATCATTAAGTAATAGTGACAACGGCTCCCGGCCTCGGGAGTCGTTTTCTTTCCATCACATTGATGTGAAGTCGATTCATTTTGTGATTATAATGTTTAGAAAGAGGATGAAAGCATGAGCAAGCAACCCGTGTCCAAATGGCGCCGTCTCGTCAACGCCGTTTTTCACACGCTTTTCATCATGTTTATCGTGACCGGGGGCCTCGTCATTTTCCACAATGTCTACTTCACGCCGGTGAAAATCGTCGGCCGTTCGATGGAACCGACCCTCCACGACACTGAATTTGGAGTCATGGATACCAATTCGTGGCGTTTGGATCGGATTGAGCGTTTCGACATCGTCATCATCCAACCGGACTTGAATGTCGACAAGTTCATCATCAAACGGGTCATCGGCTTACCGGGCGAACGCCTGGTCCTTGACGATAATGGCGAACTTTATATCGACGATACCCATCTTGACCAACCGTTCATCGACATCGATCCCTACCGCTTGGCCACCTGTGGCACCTCGGCCGGGATTGGCTGCTACACGCCAATCAATTTGACCAGCACCCAGTATTTCGTGATGGGCGACAACCGCGGCAATTCTCAAGATTCGCGGGCGTCGGGCCCGTTTGAATCAACCCATATCGTCGGGGTACTGTTTTCGATTGAAGGAGTCTGCCAAGCCGGCAGCGCCAGTGGCGAATCGGGCGTCAATTTGCAGTCGTGCGCCATCAGGACCTATCGCTGGCCGACCTATTATTGATATGGACATCAACCGACCGATCCATTGGTATCCCGGCCACATGGCCGTGGCCACCAAAGACATCCAAAAGAACCTCAAGCTGGTCGATATGATCATCGAGTTGATCGATGCCCGGGCCCCCATCAGTTCTAGACATCCTTTTCTAGCCCAATATAACGGCAACAAAGGCCGCCTCATCGTGATGGCCAAAACCGATTTGGCCGATCCCATCGTCACGTCCCGGTGGGAAATCTACTTCAAGGAACGGCAACTGCCCTTATTGGCCCTCAACCTGTTCGATCGGCAAGCTCCCGGGCAAATCATCGAGAAGGCTTTGGAAATTTCGGCCCCGATCCACGCTAAGCAAATCGCCAAAGGCATGAAGCCGCAGCCGATCCGCGCTTTGGTGATCGGCATCCCGAACGTCGGGAAATCGACGCTTATCAACCGCATCGCCAAACACACCGTCGCCCAAGTGGCCGACCGTCCGGGCGTGACTCGCGCCCCGCAGTGGATCAAACCTAACGATCGCATTTGGCTTTTGGACACCCCCGGCGTTTTGCCGATGAATTACGATCTGAAACTGACCGCCCTTCATTTGGCCGCAATTGGCGCCATCAAGCGCGATATCCTGCCTTTAGACGCCATTGCCGCCTTCCTTCATCAATATATCCGCGGCAATTATCCGAAAATGCTGGATCGATATTTGGGTTTTGAATCTTCCAAGGATTTCCATCAATTCATGGAACAACTGGGCGACCGTTTTCTCATCAAAGAGATGAACCAGGCCATCGAACGTTTTTATGACGATTTTCGGACCGGCATCATCGGACGCATTACCCTTGAGGTCGTGTATTAGTGCTGACCTATCAACTTCGAAGCGAATTTTCAGCTTATGAATGGCTGGCTGGCATCGACGAAGCCGGGCGCGGGCCATGGGCCGGACCCGTCGTGGCCGCGGCCGTCATTTTGCCGAAGGGCTACCAAAACGAGGACATCGACGATTCCAAGAAACTGACACCGGCCTGCCGCGAGCGATTATTCGCCAAGATTCAATCCGAGGCATTGGCCATCGGCGTCGGAATCGTCGAAGCGCGCGACATCGACGACATGAATATCCTCGAGGCCACCAAGGCAGCCATGGCCGCCGCCGTCAATCAATTGAAAGTTCGGCCCGATTTTTTATTGATCGACGCCGTGAAATTGACCCAGGTAGCCATTCCCCAGCAAGCCTTGATCCACGGCGACGCCCTGGCGCTTCCCATCGCCGCCGCGTCGATCATCGCCAAGGTGACCCGCGACCGCTTGATGGTGGCGTTGCACGCACAGTATCCTGAATACCGCTTCGATCTCCACAAAGGCTATGGGACCGCTTTGCACCGTGAACGTCTCGCCAAATACGGGCCGCTACCAGGCATCCATCGCTTTTCCTACAAACCGATCAAATCATACTGATTATCGTAGCCACTTTGCCGAGCGTCATCCTATTTATAAATAAATGGGGTGATTTTTTTGATTAAAGGACGCGACATCATCATTCATCTGGCTATCAAGTATCAAGGCGATTGGAACCGGATTTACGAAGCCATCAAGGCCAAGGAACCGGCCAGCGTCGCCGAGGTGAATCAATCTTTGGAAAAATTGACTTCCGAGACATTGACCATCATCGACGAGGATTATCCTGAAAACCTCAAGCGGATCTACAAGCCGCCGTTTGTGCTTTTCTATCACGGCGATAAAAGTCTTCTGGATTATCATCAGCCGTCACTGGCGGTGATCGGGAGCCGGCGGCCGTCGGTTTATGGGATGGCGATGACCCGGACCATCGTCAAGGACCTAGTCGCCGAGAAGATCCTCATCGTGTCGGGATTGGCTCGCGGCATCGACCATATCGCCCATCAAGTCGCGTTATCCGCTTATGGAAAGACGATTGCCGTCCTAGGCAGTGGGATCAACCGCCCGTATCCCGAAGAAACGAGGGATACCTATGAGAAAATCAAAAAGCAGCAACTGGTTCTGAGCGAATACCCGGACCAAGTCGAGCCCCACAAGGACAACTTCCCATGGCGCAACCGCATCATCGCCGGATTGGCCCAAGCGGTGCTCGTCACCGAAGCCCGCCATCGAAGCGGGACGTTGATCACGGTCGGTTATGCTTTGTACCTGGGCAAGGACGTCTATGTCTTGCCGCATCCGGCCAACGTCGAGAGCAGCTGCAACCGATTGATCCGGGACGGGGCCGTGTTGGTCGAATCGGCCCACGACATCCTCGAGGAGCTCGGCAAAGTCTTCACCGATAAAAAGGCGGAGCCGGACCCCGAGCCGCTTCCTAAAAATGTTATTTAAGTATAAATAAGGGAAAAGCCACAGTTTATATCAATTGACATTTGGCGCGTTCCGGTGTTATTTACATTATTTATAGAGGAGCCGGAATGAAAAGTTTAGTCATCGTTGAATCACCGACCAAACGCAATACGATTGGTAAATATCTAAAAGACGTCGCGGGCGAATACACGGTCGAAGCCTCCGTGGGACACATCCGCGATTTAGCCAACCGCGGCAAAGGCGGGCTTGGCGTCGACATCGAAAACGACTTCAAACCCACTTATATAATTAAAAAAGATAAGGCCGAGGTCGTTAAAAAATTGACCATCGCCAAGCGCAAGCACGACGAAGTCATTTTAGCGACTGACCCCGACCGCGAAGGCGAAGCCATCGCTTGGCATCTGGCCGAAGTGCTCGGGCTTGACGTCAAGACCACCAAACGGATCGAATTCCATGAGATCACCCGCGATTCGATTCAAGCCGCCATCGCGGCGCCGCGAACCATCGACATGGACATGAAGGCCTCGCAGGAGACCCGGCGCATCATTGACCGCATCAGCGGTTTCAAACTGTCGAAGTTGCTCCAAAAGAAAATCAAATCGCGTTCGGCCGGGCGCGTCCAGTCGGTCGCCTTGAAATTCATCGTCGACCGGGAACGGGAAATCGAAGCTTTCGTTCCCGAGGAGTATTGGACTATCGCCGCCGAGCTGGGACTGGCCGAAACGACCATTCCTTTAACGTTGAAAAAAGTCGACGATAAGAAAGTTGAACTCCATCGTCAAGCCGATGCCGATGCCGTCTTAACACGCCTGGGAACCGAGGTCGACTTAGTCGACGTCAAACAGGTGACCCGGTCGAAAGAACCACGCCCGCCGTTTAAAACCTCGACCCTCCAACAAGAAGCCTTTGCCAAATTCCGGTTTTCGACCAAGCGCACCAATGCTTTGGCCAGTACCTTGTACGAAGGCGTTTCCCTCGGCGATGAAGTCGTCGGTTTGATTACCTACATGCGCACCGACGCCACCCGGCTGTCGGAGTCCTACATCAACCGGGCCCACAATTACATCAAAGAAAATTATGGCGAACGCTACATCGCCCCCTTGCGCCGAGTCAAAGCCGGCTTATTGGCCCAAGACGCTCACGAAGCCATCCGCCCGACCGGCAACCACCGGACTCCGGATTCATTGATCCCGTATTTGAAACCCGATCAATTGAAGCTTTATACCTTGATTTACAACCGAGCTTTGGCCAGTTTGATGCCCGACAAGGTCGAGCAAGTGACCACCTACACCTTTGAAACCAACGGGGTTCAATTCACGGCTGAAGGCGTGGTCACCGTCTTTGACGGTTTCACCAAGATTTATCAACTCAGCGACGAGGAAGAACGGCAGGCTCTGCCGCCACTTTCGATCCCGGGCCGCCATCCGCTCGTCCATGTCAGTTCCAAGCAAAACTTCACCAAGCCGCCGGTACGTTTCTCCGAAGCCAAGATGGTCGAAGAGATGGAAAAAAACGGCATCGGCCGTCCGTCGACTTACAGCGCCACGATCGAAACACTGAAAGCGCGCGACTACATCACCTCCAAAGCCGGGGTCTTGACTCCGACCAAACAAGGACGGTGCACGGTCGAGTACCTGGAATTGTATTTCACCGATTTCATCAACCCCTTGTTTACCGCCAACATGGAAAAGCAGCTCGACGAGGTCGAAGACGGCAATCATTCCTCGACCCAGATTTTGCAAAAATTCTATCAATCGATCGAAGATCAAATCGGTCAAGCCGGCGATTTGCCGCGGTTAGACCAATGCCAGACGGATTTCGGCCCGTGCCCCGAATGCGGAACCGGCCGTTTAGTCGAACGTAAAGGACCATATGGCCTTTTCATCGGATGCAACCGGTTCCCAGCTTGCAAATACATCCAAAAGAAGCCGAAAGCCGTTCCGGAAAAAATCGGGCGCCTCTGCCCTTTGTGCGGCCATGAACTGGTCAAGCAGCAATCCAAGAAGAAGGGCAAACCCTTCATCGCCTGCAGCGCCTTCCCCAAATGCCGTTACATCGAACCGATCAAAGGCGAACCCAAGGACGAATGACCGATGAATCGGACCATCGCCGAATTCCTGACCTACCTGACGCATGAACGGAAGTTCACCCCGGCGACGATAGCTTCGTATCAAAGCGATATCGAATGTTTTTACCGATATTTACGCGATGCCGAAACCCGCGACGATCACGTCAATCTGCCGCTGATCCGCGATTTTCTCATGGGAGAACTCCGCCGTGGCGTCGGCAAGCGGAGCCTGCGTCGGCGCGTAGCCGCCTTGCGCCATTATTATGAATATCTAACTGAGCATGAATTCGTTACAAACAATCCGTTCCGCTTGGTCAGCGCCCCGAAAATCGGCGTGAAGTTGCCCCAGGTGCTTTTTCCCGATCAAGTCACCGCGCTTTTAGAGGCCAACCGGCGTCGCAGCGATACCCTCGCCCTGAGAGACGCGGCTATCTTAGAATTATTGGCCGGTTCTGGTTTACGGGTCAGTGAATTGGGTGCCTTGACGCTTCAAGATGTCGACATGCGCAATCGCGTCATGCGCATATTAGGCAAAGGCGAGAAAGAACGTTTGGTTCCATTCAACTCAACGACCCAAGCCGCCATCGCCGCTTACCTTGACCAAGTCCGTCCCCGCTTGCTGGAACGCCATCCCGAAACGGCCCGTTCGTTCGTTTTCCTATCGAAACTCGGACAACCGCTCACGAGCCGCGGCATCGAATTCATCTTGAAAAACGTCGAGAAAAAGACCGGCGTCAACCTCGATCTCCATCCCCATAAACTGCGCCATTCCTTTGCGACGAACCTGCTCGAAAACGGTGCCGACTTGCGCACGATCCAAGAGCTGTTGGGCCATGCCTCCATCAATACGACCCAAATCTACACCCATGTGACCACCGAGTCGCTCCAAGCTTCCTACAAGGCAGCCCATCCCCGAGCCTTCAAGAAAAAATAACCCTGAAACGCACGCCCTTTTATCCAAGATTCCCGGTGCGTTTTTTCTTTACTCGCTGGGGCCGCTATGATAAAATTACTTGGCTCTATGAAATAGAGACAACACACATCGCCGATTCAACGGTCCAGTCCATTTATTTTATAAATGGGGTCGTTGTCAGAAACGATGGAGGAAAAAACAAACAAGGGGGATTCACCAATGAGTGAACAAGAAAAGGTAGTCGTCACCGCGACTCCCGACACCACGATGGAAAACATCGTGCCACAACCGACCGAGCCGATCATTACCATGAAGAAACTGGCGGCGGCCGGCGTCCAATACGGACATCAAACCCGTAAATGGAATCCGAAGATGGCTCCGTTTATCTACGGCGCCCACAACGGCATTTACATCGTCGACTTGAAGAAGACCGTCACCAAGGTCGAAGAAGCCTATCATAAAATGAAGGAAATCGTCGACGCCGGCGGCAAAGTCTTATTCGTCGGCACCAAAAAGCAAGTTCAAGAACTCGTCAAGGAAGAAGCCCTGCGTTCCGGTTCGTTCTACATCAACACCCGGTGGCTGGGCGGCACCTTGACCAATTTCAGAACGATCCTGACCCGGATCCGTTACCTCAAAGATCTTGAAAAGCAAGAAGAAGACGGAACCTTGGACTTATTGCCCAAGAAAGAAGTCAGCGCCCTTCGCAAACTCAAGGAGAAACTCCTCCGCAACCTCGAAGGCATCAAAGAAATCAAACGAGCCCCGCAAGCGGTGTTCGTCGTCGACCCGATGGTCGACCATAACGCCGTCAGCGAATCGAAGAAATTGGGCATTCCCGTGTTTGGCATCATCGATACCAACGCCGATCCCGATGAGGTCG
>CAZBUP010000023.1:0-14672 GCA_964495145.1 uncultured Staphylococcaceae bacterium
GATTCTGCTCGCGGAAACGCTCCTTGAAAAGGAAACGATCGCCGCCGAAGAAATCAATTACCTCTTGAAAAACCGCAAATTGCCGAATGGCAAAAACGGCAAGGCGCCGACGCCGGCGCCCGAAGCCGAGAAAAAAGACGCCGAGGAGGGAAAGGCTTAGCCTTCCCTTTTTTCGATGTGGACCTTCGCTGACATCGCCGTCAAAGGAAAAGTGGTCTTGGGCCCGATGGCCGGGATCACCACCCGGGCTTACCGGGTTTTCATGAAACGCTTCGGCGTCCATCTTTTTTATACCGAAATGGTGTCCGACTGCGGCATCATCTACGATAGCCGCAACACATTGAAATACTTGGACATCGATCCGAAGGAACATCCGATCGGGGTTCAGCTGTTCGGCGGCAAAACCGAAACGCTCGTGGCCGCGGTCAAGAAACTCCAATCAATCAAAGACGACTACGATTTCATCGACGTCAACCTGGGGTGCCCCATGCCGAAAGTGACCCGGTCCGGAGCCGGCTCGGCTTGGTTGACGCGCCCCGACGATCTCGAGGCGATGATGAGTGAACTCGTGCGAGTTAGCGACAAACCGATCACGGCCAAAATCCGGCTCGGATGGGACGATGACCACGTCAACGTCCAAGACGTCGTCGCGCGATTGGAGCGCGCCGGAGTCAGCTTGATTGCCATCCATACCCGAACCACCAAACAGATATATTCCGGATCAGCGCGTCATGACGAAATACGTGATCTTGGATCGAAGATGAAGGTTCCCCTGATCATCAGCGGCGACATCGATTCGATTGAAAATGCCCAAAAAGCCTTGGATATCACTAAAGCCGCCGCCGTCATGGTGGCCCGGGGCGGGCTTGGCCGACCGCGGTTCATCGCCCAGCTGAACGCGTATTTTAAATCGGGCCAGCGATTGCCCGACGCCACCTTGCGGGAGCAATTGGTCTATCTCCGGCAATTGGCCAAACGATTAGTCGCCTTGAAGGGCGAACGCGTCGCCATCAAGGAACTGCGGGGCCTCGGGGTCCATTTCCTTCAAGGTTTTCCGGGCATGAAGCCCTATAAACTGCGCTTGAGCCAACTGGACACGTTCGACGAACTGGATCGCCTCATAAAAGACATCCGTCGGCGGAATCTTTATGAGTAAATACATTTATTTGACTATAATATGAAAGATAAGGGAAGCATCACCATGGAAGAATTACAAGAACAACAATTGGTCCGACGGGCGAAACTCGCCAAATACGAAGAACGGGGCATCGATCCGTTCGGCCATAAATTCACGACTGATTCCGACAGCCGTCAAATCAAGGCCTTGGCCGAAGGCAAGACGGCCGAGGAACTCGAAACCCTCGACAAACACGTGACCATCGCCGGACGGATCGTATCCATCCGCCGCATGGGCAAAGCCAGCTTTTTGCATTTGCTCGACCGCTACGGGTCGATTCAATGCTACGTCAAAAAAGACGTCGTCGGCGACAGTGCGTACGAACTGATCGATTTGGCCGATCTCGGCGATTTGATCGGGGTGACCGGACGGGTCATGTTGACCCATTCGGGAGAAATCACCATCCGGGTCGAAAAATACGAGCATTTGGTCAAAGCCCTCCGGCCTTTGCCGGAAAAATACCACGGTCTGGTCGACGTCGAGGAACGTTATCGGCGCCGCTATCTCGATTTGATCGTCAACGAAGATGCCCGGCGGATCGCCTTGGCGCGTGCCAAGATCATCCGCACGATCCAAGCCTTCATGGATGAAAACGGGTTTACCGAATTCGAAACCTCGATTTTGCAACCGACTTTGGGCGGCGCGGCCGCGCGGCCGTTCATCACGCACCATAACGCCCTCGACCGCGATTTCAACCTGCGCATCGCCACGGAACTGCCATTGAAGCGTTTGCTCGTGGGCGGCCTTGAACGCGTCTATGAAATCGGGCGGCTGTTCCGCAACGAAGGGATCGACACCCGCCACAACCCCGAATTCACCACGATCGAAGCCTATCAAGCCTATGGCGACATTGAGGATATGGCCCTCTTGGCCGAATCGCTATTCCGCGCCGTGGCGGGAAAAGTCGCCGGGGGTTTGAAATTACCCTGGGGTGAAAAGGTCATCGATCTTGAAAAACCTTTTAGGAAAGTCCACATGGTCGATTTGATCAAAGAACAGACCGGGATCGATTTCTTCGCCAAGATGCCGCTTGAAGAAGCCTTGGCCCTCGCCGAAAAGCACGGGCTTCATTTGGCCAAGCACCAACTGACCTATGGTCACGTCATCAACGCCTTCTTTGAAGAATACTGCGAGAAGAAGCTGGAGCAACCGACCTTCGTCTACGGCCATCCGATCGAAATCAGCCCCTTGGCCAAGAAAAGCGCCGATCCGCGCTTCACCGAGCGGTTCGAGCTTTTCATCGACGGGTCCGAATACGCCAACGCCTTCACGGAACTCAATAACCCCCTTGACCAAAGCGAGCGGTTCCAAGCCCAAGTCCAAGCCAAAATACTAGGCGACCAAGAAGCCAACGACGTCGACGTCGATTTCCTCGAAGCGCTCGAATACGGGATGCCGCCGGCCGGCGGCATCGGCATCGGGATCGACCGCATGGTCATGCTGATGACCAACAGCCCCTCGATCCGCGAAGTCATTTTATTCCCGACCTTGCGCAATCGCTGATTGTTTTTGTCCAATTCCAAAATCAGGCGACTACTAATAATCAAAGGCCCAAAACGCCTTCGAATTTGTTCCTTTACAAAGTATATAATATAAAATATAATCTCTTAGGTATGGAGTGAAGGCCATATCAATCGACTCTCTGCTATCAGTGGATGATAGCCAGAATGACCATAGGGAGGTATGTTTATGCCCAAGTATGAAATCATGTACATCATTCGTGATGACCTTGATGAAGCCTCACGGCAAGACACCATCGCCAAATTGCACGCGATTCTCACCGACAACGGTGCCGTAATCCGCAATGTCAACGAATGGGGATCACGTGAACTGGCTTATGAGATCAAAGATCACAAAAAAGGTTATTACGTCGTACTGAAAATCACCGCGGAACCGTCAGCCACCGTCGAATTCGACCGGCTCGGCAAGATCAACCCGGCATTGCTTCGTCATCTCATCACCGTTGATAAAGATTAATTCATAGGAGGTAACGTTATGATTAATCGCGTTGTTCTAGTCGGTCGCCTAACCAAGGATCCCGACCTGCGCCGCACCGCCACCGGCATGTCCGTCAATTCCTTCACCGTCGCCATCGACAACCGCGTCAAAAACGGGGCCGACCGCTCGACAAGCTTCATTAATTGCACGGCATTCGGAGCGACCGCCGACAACATGGCCAAATACACCCGCAAGGGAAGTTTGGTCGGTTTAGAAGGACGGTTGCAACAACGTTCCTACGAAAACAAAGAAGGCCGCAAGGTCAACGTCATCGAAGTCATCGCCGATTCGGTCCAATTCCTGGAACCGAAGGGCAGCGCCACCGAAGCCCGTTCCGAAGAGAGCTTCCCGGCCGATGAACCGAGCGACGACAACAAGAACCTCGAGTCGATCGACATCGTCGACGACGACTTACCGTTTTAAACGATAGAAAGGAAACATTATGGCATTTAAAAAACTCAGACCTCGTAAAAAAGTCTGTTATTTCACAAAGAACAAGATCGCCTACATCGATTATAAGGACGTCGAACTGCTGAAGCGCTTCATCTCGCCCAACGGCAAGATCTCCCCGCGCCGGGTCACCGGCACCAGCGCCCGTTACCAACGGGAGTTGGCCCTAGCAATTAAAAACGCTCGCTTTGTCGCCTTACTGCCCTACGCGATGGATTAGTAGCCGTCCCGGACTTGCATCGCGATCATCCGCGATCAAAACGGATGACTGCCCCATCAAGCAAATCGCTTAGAAATAAAGGCAACCTGATTATCACTTGGTTGCCTTTTTCTTTATTTAAATATTCAATAATCAAAGCTATATTCGGCCATCCGACGTTGTTTTATCCCGAACTGATTGATGATATGTTGATGCTCGTTACGAAACGTCAGCAAGGTAACATCAAATCAATCAGCCGAGACCGGTCGCCCTCGGCCATTTGGCCCGCAAGACTTTTTGGACAAATACCTTGGCGATGGCCGGATCGAATTGCTGGCCGGACCATTTGATGATTTCGGAAACGGCATATTCTTTGCTCATCTTTCCCCGATATGACCGATTGGCCGTCATCGCTTCATAAGCGTCGGCGATAGCGGCGATTCGTGAAAACAAAGGTATTTCGGTGCCTTTGAGGCCGCTTGGGTAGCCGTTACCATCCCATCGTTCGTGATGATGAAGGGCATGAATGGCCAAATCGGAGTATTCATCGGCCGCCCGCAGGATTTGATAGCCGAACTCCGTGTGCGTTTTGATGATTTCGAACTCCTCGGGCGACAGCTTGCCGGGCTTGTTCAAGACGCTGTCGGGAATCGAAATTTTCCCGATGTCGTGGAAAAGGCCGACCTGTTCCAGTTCCTTGATTTCGTCTGCTTCCAGCTTGAGTTGCGTGCCAATCCGTTTGCATAAATCGCCAACGCGGAGGGAATGCCGTCTTTCATTGGCGAATTTATCGGTCAGCGTCACCAAGATGGCGTTGATGGTGCGGCTGCGGACGCTGGCGCCGATCGTGGTCTTGTGACGGTACATGCGGTCTTCGGCCGCGCGCTGCAATTCATCGATTCCCTCGGAGGACGACGTCTTGCATTCATAGCCGACGGCAATCGACAATTCGATTTTTCCAATCATCCGGGTTTTGACCACGGACACGATTTCCTCTTTGTATTTTTGCAGTCTTTCAATCGAGGTGTTTGGCAAAATGACCGCGAACTCGTCGCCGCCGATGCGGGCGACGACATCTTTTGAGTCAAAGGACTTTCTCAAAAATTCGGCGATTAACTTCAAGGCAACGTCGCCGGTTTTGTGACCCAGGGCGTCATTGATGATCTTCAAGCCGTTCACGTCGAACATCATCAAACCCAATGGATAGTATTGCGAGTCGTCGAGCCGAATGAATTGTTCCATGAAATAACGGCGATTGAACAAATTGGTCAAGTAGTCGTGTTGGCTGATGTAATTGAGTTCCAGTTCCTTAATCTTGATTTCGGTGATGTCGTGGATGGTCCCCAAAACCTTGATCGGTCGACGGTCGGCATCGGAAAAAAGCGAAGCCTTGGAGTGGATGTATTTAGTTTTGCCATCGCCCGCATGCAGTTTGAAAGTCACGTCGTAAGGGGCCTCGCCATTGACTAAATCGACGAGGGCGCGATCCATTTTATGGCGATCCGAGACGTCGACCATTTTCTGAGCCAACGGCAATGGGAGGTAGCCGGTCTTCCGGTTGAGCCCGTAGATCTTGAAGGCTTCTTCGGAAGCCCACATTTCCTTGGTCTTAAGGGTCAATTCCCACGAGCCGACTTTGGCGATGCTTTGAGCCAGCAGCAAGTCATGTTCGCTCTTCTTGATTTGATCTTCGACCTTTCGGCGTTCGGTGATGTCGTTCAGGGTGCAATAGGTTCGCTGGAATTGATGATGGTCGTCATAACCGATCAAACCTTCGAACTCGATCACCAAAGTACCGCCGTCTTTATGTATCATCTCAAATTCGGTGTGCGTTTTCCCACGTGCTTTGAATAGTTCAAATTTCTTTTTGAACTCGTCGCGGTTTTTGGGGACCAGAAAGTCTCCAAACCAATGGCCGATCACTTCCGATTTCTCATAACCGAGCAGATTGAGCCAGGTCCGGTTCACCTCGAGGCAGCGGCCGTCGGCATCTAGGGACTGGTAGCCCAAAGGCGCTTTTTCAAACAACGTTTCGAAGCGATTGTTGCTTTCGATTAAGGCGGTTTCGCTTTGCTTCCGTTGCGTGATGTCTTCGCCGGACGACAAAATGGTGATATCGCTATCGTCTTTGTCGAACAAAATGGTATTGTGCCAATCGATCGACTTAATATGGCCTTTAGCCGTCACGATTTCATTTTCGTGATGCTGGTAAACGTCGACGCGTTTATTCAGTATTTCCTTAAAGACGAATTTGGTTTTTTCAACGATGGACCCGGGAAGAAAGGTTTCAAACCAATTCTTTCCCAAAATGTTCTTTTCCTCGTCTTCGAGAATCTCACAGCCCATCCGATTGATCATCGTGATGTTTCCGTGAATGTCCAACGCCAAGAGCATGACGCCGGCCACGTCGAGGTATTTCTGCGTTTTGTCGCGCTGGTCTTTCAAATCTTTGAACAAGTGGGTTTTTTCGGTGATGTCTTGGGCGGCGCCCCAAACGGCGACGATGTTGCCTTTTTCGTCCCGTTCGGCTTCGCCCTTGACCCACAGCCAACCTTTTTCACCATTGGCCTTGGTCATTTCCAATTCAAGTTCGTAGGGAATTCCCTTAGATGCCGTCAACGCCAAAGAAGTCGATAGTGTATTCCAACTTTCGGGCGTGAACAATTTCATATGTTCGGTGAAGTCGGGAGGCGGCAGCTTCGGATCGAAACCGTATATCTTGTAAAGCTCTTCGGTCCAAAAGACCTTGTTCGTCTTGACGTCCAAGCGCCAAGTTCCCAAGTGGGCGATGCTTTGCGAATCGAGAAGCTGCTTTCGATTTTGCTCGAGTTCCTCAATCACTTGTTTAAATCCGGCAACATCGGCGGTGGTCGGCATTCCGTCAAGTCTATCCTTATACGGCAAATCAATCATGATATAACCTCGCTTACATTTGTCGGCGGAGCGCAAAAAACAATACCATTCCCGGTCATTTAAAAATATCACGTAACTGGCATCAATCGACCCAACAATCGTGGGCAGATGCCGACGCCATTACGGCGAGTTGACAATATAAAATATATTAAGCCAAAATATGGAAATCTTCAACCGAGGACGCGCGCCTCGCAGAGGGCATCTATTCTTTGCGCTGCTTAACGTCTCGGGAGCCGCATCCGTCAAATGCTAGGTTCTGTATCGTGAAAGACATGTTGCTGAAACATCAAAAATCAAGGAACAAAACATCAACGAAATATGCCGGAGATTTTAAAATCGGAAACGGTTGCGCAATTACGCAGCTTTGTTTCTAAAAGAAACAAAAAATTTCATGATTTTACGAAAATACGAATAGGGCCGAATTCAATTGTATTAAGCGAATAATTTCGCTACTATTTTCTAGGTCGTTCCCTTCGAAAAATCACCATGAAATCGGATCGGCGCCAGAAGGAGTTGCATTATGTCGAAAGTATTGGTCGTCGGGTGTGGCGCCGTCGCCACGGTCGCCATTCATAAACTTGCTCAAAACGCAGATGTTTTCACCGACATCGTCATATCCAGTCGCAGTCTAGGAAAATGCGCCGCCTTGGCTTCAAGCTTGAAAACCAAAGCCAACATCCAAATCGACCAAGTCGATGCCAACGATAAAAACAACGTGATAGCCCTCATTGAAAAACATCGACCCAATCTCGTCATGAACCTGGCGCTTCCTTATCAAAACATCCCCATCATGGAAGCGTGCATCGCCACGAAAACCCACTACATGGATACCGCTTGCGCCGAGGTGCCCGAGCGAGCCGGTTTCGAGTACGGCACCCAGTGGGTCTATCACGACAAATTCCGAGCCGCCGGCGTGATGGCTTTGCTTGGATGCGGCTTTGACCCGGGCGTCACCAGCGTTTTTTGCATGTACGCCAAAAAACATTACTTTGACCAAATTGACACGATTGACATTCTCGATGCCAACGGGGGCGATCACGGCTATCCATTTGCCACCAACTTCAATCCTGAAATCAATATCCGCGAAGTCACGCTGCCGGGCCGCTATTATGAAAACGGCACATATAGGCAAATACCCGCTTTAAGCGAAAAATACGCCTATCCATTCAAGGAAATCGGTTTGCGAGACATGTATTTGATGTATCACGAAGAGATCGAATCGCTCGCTAAATTCATCCCCGAAGCCAAACGTATCCGTTTCTTCATGAGTTTTGGGGAAAGCTACCTGCGTCATCTTCGCGCGCTTGAAGATGTCGGCATGACTTCGGTCGTCCCCGTCAAATTCAATGGGCAAGACATCGTTCCGCTGCAATTTTTGCGCGCCGTGCTGCCGGATCCTGCCACGTTGGGACCCCGCACCAAAGGTAAAACCAACATTGGATGCATCATCAACGGAACCAAGGCCGGACGGTCCGTTTCTTATCGCGTCTATAACGTCTGCGATCATGAAAACGCCTATCGGGAAACGGGCTCGCAAGCCGTTGCCTATACCACGGGGGTTCCGGCCATGATCGGGGCGATGATGATCTTGAAAGGGCATTGGCAGGGACAAGGCGTTTTTAACATCGAACAATTCGATCCCGATCCGTTCATGAAAGCACTAAACGAATGGGGTTTACCCTGGATTGAAGAATTCGATCCCCGCGGCATCGCCTCATGAAAATCAATCCATCGCTTAAAACGCCATACTACTTGATTGACGAAGCAGGCCTTGATGCCAATTTGGCGATCATTGAGGACATCAAACGCCGGACTGGCGCCAAAATACTTTTAGCCCAAAAAGCTTTTTCGAGCTATTATTTCTATCCTCAATTGGCGACATCGTTGGATGGCACCGCTTCGAGCGGGCTGTTTGAAGCCCGATTGGCTTACGAGCGCTTCGGCAAGGAAGTCCATGTGTTCTCGCCGGCTTACAAAGACGAGGAATTCGAGGAGCTACTGACGTATGCCGATCATTTCGTCTTCAATTCGAAGGCGCAATTGTTGCGCTATCAAGCACGGGTTCGCGCCAAAGGCAAAACGATCGGGGTGCGCATCAATCCCGAAATTTCGACTCAGGACGCCGCCCACGCCATGTACGACCCATGCGCTCCTTCATCGCGTTTTGGCATTAAACTAGAAGATTTCGATCAAGAGACGCTCAGCCACATTTCCGGTTTTCACTTTCACACGCTTTGTCAGCAAAACGCCGATGCCTTAGCGGTGACCCTTCAAGAAGTCGAACGCAAATTCGGGCCCTATCTCAAACAATTAAAATGGATCAACTTTGGCGGTGGCCACCATTTGACGAGGCCGGGCTATGACATTGAATTGTTAGTCAAAACCATCAACGATTTCAAACATAAATACGGTTTAGAAGTTTATCTTGAACCGGGCGAAGCCATCGTGTTGAACGCCGGCTACCTCGTCGCCACCGTGCTCGACGTCGTCAAAGCCGATTTGCCGGTGCTGATTCTCGACGCTTCGGCCACATGCCATATGCCCGACGTCATCGAGATGCCGTATACGCCCCGAGTCGCAGGACAGCTAAGCGAAGGCGGGCGGCTTGTCAGATTAGCGAGCCATACCTGCCTGACGGGCGATAACTTTGGGGTCTATCGCTTTCCTACGATGCCAACCATCAACGAGAAAATCGTTTTTGAGGACATGGCCTTATACACCATCGTGAAGAACAATACGTTCAACGGCATGAACCTGCCTTCGATATACGCCCGAAAAAAGGATGGCACCGACATCCTCGTCACCGCGTTCGGTTACGAAGACTTCATCAGGAGGTTATCGTGATATGAAACCTGTCAAAGTCGCTAAATTCGGCGGCGCTTCAATGGCTGACGGCGCCTCGGTGGCGTTAGTGGCCGACATTATCAAAAAAGACCCCGAACGAAAATTCATCGTCGTGTCGGCGCCCGGCAAAAACGAGCAGTATCCGGTCAAAGTGACCGACATGCTTATCGAATTGGCCGATGACATCGTCCAGCGGCAAGACTCCGCCAAGTTCGACGCGATTGCCCGTCGCTTCGTCGAAATTGCCCAGTATTTAAAGTTGAAATTGGATTACGAAAAAATACTGCAGGAAGTCCTGAGGCAAATGCTCCGGGTGCGCACCGTCGAATACATCGTTTCGCGTGGCGAATACCTCAGCGCGCTTTTCCTCGCCGACTATTTGGGATATGAATTTGTCGACGCGACCGAAGTCATTCGATTCCGCGGCCGGCTCATCGACAACAACAATACCCGAAAACTTGCCCGAAAAACCCTCAAAAACCGCGAATACGTGGTGATTCCCGGCTTTTATGGGGCGACTTCGTTAGGAGAAATTCGCTTGTTGACGCGTGGCGGATCTGATGTCACTGGGGCGATGGTGGCCCAGGCGATGCGGGCCAAACTTTATGAAAACTGGACCGACGTCGATGGTTTTTACACCTGCGACCCACGCATCGTCCCCCATCCCAAAATGATGGAAGTGCTCACCTACAAAGAATTGCGCATCCTGTCATTCATGGGCGCCAGCGTGCTGCATAGCAATACGGTCTTGCAACTGACCAAGGAAGACATCCCCATCAACGTCCGCAATACGTTCAACCAAACTTGCGAAGGGACCTTTATTTACCATACGCTTCCATCGGACCGGCCACGGCCACCGATCACTGGGATTGCCGGGCTGAAAAACTTCACGAAAATCGTGATTGAAAAAGATGCCATGAGCGAAATCGTCGGGTTTGACCGCAAAGTGCTTTCCATCTGCGAGAAAATGGATATTAACGTCGAACATTTTCCAAGTGGCACCGACACCTTTTCGCTGATGATCGAGTCGAAATACCTTCAAGGCGACAAGAAGACGATTTTGATCAACGCCATTAAAAAAACCTTAAAACCGGATTTGGTCGAGACCTCGGACAACATTTCGCTAATCGCCATCGTCGGCCGCAACTTGATGGCCAACAAGTACAACATGCTGAATTTATTCAGCGCCCTGGTCAACTCCAACATCAACCTCCGGATGATCGATTACGGCAGCAACGGGCTTTATATCGTCATTGGTGTCGATGACGAAGATTATACTTACGCCATCAACGCCATCTATAACGAGTTTCTCTATGATGAGGACGAAGAGCAATGAAGCCGATCAGCCTAGCCATCGTCGGGGCGACCGGAGTCGTCGGGCGGAAATTCTTGGAAGTGCTTGAAGAGCGGCATATTCCCATTTCCAAGATGACGCTATTTGCGTCCGGCCGCAGCGCCGGGCAACGCTTGGACTATCAAGGTCAATGTTGCGAGGTCATCGAATTGAACGAAACGAACGTGCGTCTGCATCCGGCGGATTATGCCTTATTCAGCGCCGGGGCCGACGTTTCAAGGCAATATGCCCCTTTGTTCGTCGCCCAAGGAACGATCGTCATTGACAACTCCAGCGCTTGGCGCATGGATGAAACGGTCCCTTTAGTCGTTCCCGAAGTCAATCCCGAGGACGCTTTCGCCCACCGCGGCATCATTGCCAATCCCAACTGTTCGACGATTCAAGCCGTGGTTGCCTTGAAGCCCTTGCAAGACCATTATCCCCTCAAGCGAGTCGTCATTTCCACCTATCAGGCCGTCAGCGGCGCGGGTCAAAGAGGCATCGATGATTTGCTGCATGAAACGAATCTCAAATTCCCCTATCCGATTTTCCGAAATCTCATTCCCCATATCGACGTTTTCCTTAATAACGGCAATACCAAAGAAGAAGAAAAAATGATGTTCGAAACCCGCAAGATCATGCATTTGCCACACCTAAAAGTCAGCGCCACCGCGGTGCGGGTACCGGTATTGAACGGACACAGCGAAAGCATCAATGTCGAATTTGAACAAAGTTACGATCTGGCTTCCGTGAAAAAAGCTTTGGCCGAGGCTCCCGGCGTTGTCGTCGTCGATGAGCCGGCCACGAATGGGTATCCCATGCCTTTATACGCCTCGGGACATGATCAAGTGTTCGTCGGGCGCATCCGCGACGACGCCTCCCTTGAACATGGACTCAACCTGTTCGTCGTCGCCGACAACATCCGAAAAGGAGCGGCTACCAACGCCATCCAAATTTTGGAACTGCTGCTGAGTCGTCGCGGGCAATAATGGCTCGTTCATTGCTTTATATTGGCTACACTCAATACTGAATCGTAGTAAAAAGCAGACGCTAAAATGGACTGGCATCTGCCTTTTGTCTTGGATTGACTGAGGAACGGCGGTCTATTTGATGAACTTCAGATCCAAAGTTATGTCGGCCACTTGCTTGATCGTCTCGTGAATCGAGCAGTACTTGGCCCCGAGTTCCGCGGCCGAGCGCAAGCCCGTTTCGTTGCTTGGTTCTTTAATGGCAAATTCAATCAAGACGGTCTTCAGCGTGGTCGGTGGCGTTTCCCTTTTTTCACCCGAAACCGCGATGGTCGCCTCTTTAAAGGTCAACCGTTTCTTTTTGGCGATGGTGAGAAAAGTCGAATAGAAGCATGACGCCAACGCGCCGAATAAAAGATGGTAGGGCATCGCCCCATTGGGCTGCGAGCCCAAGGTCACTGTGGCCGTCGGCGATTCGAGGGTGCCGACGTATTGGGGATCGAACTTGACGACGACGGTATCTGTTTTCATGATGAAACCTCTTTTTGATTGGGTCTACTTACCAATAAGCATACCAAAGAACGCGTTTGATCCGGCTTAAAAAGCAAGCGATGGCACGATGCGTCTACGATATGGCTTTGAAAACGATTTCTTTATGAAGGAGAATACGTGCCGGTCGACATCGGGATGCCGAGGGCATCGACGACTGAATAATATTCCCAGGAGGTCACGTCGGCCAAGTTCAGATAGACATGGCCGCAGTCATCGCCGAAATATGGGTTGTTGCTCAAATCCAGATTGTCGATGTAAACCGAGAAGGTGTCGGTTTCGCCGAGAATGGGGGTGACGCTGAGCGAGGCGGCCGTCAGGTCGATCAAGACGACCGTTTCCAAATCAGGGGCTTGGATGTAGCCGATTTCGCAAGCGCCCGTCAGTGTGAGGTTATTGATATAAATCAAGCGCAGGGCGGCGAAATCATCGCCCAAACGGCTGACGCGCAGGTTGGCGAAACTGCAATTCGTAATCGATATTTCTTCAAGAACGGGGAAGGTTGAATCTTCGTCCCCAATCCCCAAATCACCCGTAAGGGTGACGTCATCAAAACTCAATTCGGTCAGTTCGGGGAATTCGGTTTGCCGCAGGCCGATCCGAATCGAGTTGGCATCCACGTGGCTCAACGCAATCGTTTCCAAGTGGGCGAAGACGTCGGTGTCGGTGCCGAGCGTGATGACGCTGAGCGTCGTCATGTTTCGAAGTTCGATGGCCGTCAAATTGGGATGATGGTCGTCAATCACGATCGAGGGGCTGAAATCTCCGAAAGTGATCCCGTCAAGAATGAAGGAAGTCAAGGCCGAAGGATAAGTCGTCCCTCCATGGAACTGGACGGTTTTCACCGTCGATCCGGTCAGGTCAAGGTTCCCGATGATTGAGCCTCGGACGTCGATATAGTCATAGGTGCCGTCGGTCAAACTCAGCAAAGCCGGGGTCTCGGCCGGGGCTTTGCTTCCGGCGATGGCGACGTTGCCGAGGATGGTCGCGTCGGCGCTAATGGCGGTCAGTTTCGTAAAAGCGTTGCTCTCGTTTCCAAAGTAAAGGTCGCCGATGAACGACTCATCGATATCCAGTGCGGCCAATTTCGGGAACGGATAGCCCAGGTTATCGTGGCCGATTTGAATCATCCCCAAAGAGGAACTTTCGATGGTTATCGCCGATAATTCGGGGAAAGCGTACAATGATGGGCTGGCTGCCGTCACGAAGGCGTCATAGTCGGCATCGTCAATGATGGAGTTCTCGGATAGGAACAAGTAGTATCCCGAGCAACCGTCGATGGCCATCGAGGTCAAAAGGCTGAATTGGCCATTGATCGTCAAATGTTTGTAGTAGGGATTCAGGATCGGCGGTTCGAAATCAAGCCCGGAGACGTTGATCGTCGTCAACAAAGGGAAATCCCCCAAGATGAAGACGTCTTCCGAAGCGCCGTTGATCGTCAAGTCGGTAATCCAATCCAAATCTTCGAGATAGATGCTCCGTATCCCATAGCCGTTGATGGCGACGGGAATCACGAAGTCGGTTTCCCCGGCGGCCTCCGCCGAGGTGTATTCAGGCGTGCCCGGTTTAATGACGACGTCAATCAAACCGTCGGTCAGTTCGACTTGATAGCCGAGGTCAGCGTCGAAATAATTGACGGCGTGCACCTGGAAATTCAAGACGGTGGTCGCGTTGTCGGGAATGTCGGCCGGGAAAGTCCCGTCGACGGTGTCCCGCGAAAACAGGATTTTCGTGAGCGAGATGGTTCGATCGGACAAATACGTGTCGTGTTCGGTGGAACCGGGAATCGTCAACGAGACCGTCGTCGTATAACTATCGTCGGACTCGACTTTGATGCTGGAGGTGGCGTGGTAGGTTTCCGATTGGTCGGTGTAAACGCAAGGTCCAAGCAGGCTGTCGTCAACTTCGACGCTATAGAGCAAATCGTAGTTCAAGCCGTTGGTCTCCACCACGACGGTGAAATCCATGTGGCTGAAGATGTCTTCGTCATATGCTTCCAACGATTTCGGATGGTTCTTGGCCGATAATGACGTGGGAACCACCACCTCATCGTCGTCAAGACGCATGTCGACGAACTCGGGCGGGTCCTTGATACTCCCGCAGCTGGAAAACAGGGGCAGGCAAAGCAAAAAGGTTAACCAATACCATGATTTTTTCATATGTTTCTCCTTGAAGGTTAATTACATGGACACCCATGCAGAAACAACAATTATGACGATGGAAGCGAACCGCAGCGGTTCG
>CAZBUP010000023.1:14772-19036 GCA_964495145.1 uncultured Staphylococcaceae bacterium
GGACACCCATGCAGAAACAACAATTATGACGATGGAAGCGAACCGCAGCGGTTCGTCTAAGGATAGTTTCAATATAGCACGCACCCCCGGGTATGACAAGGAAGCCAGGCCGGCATTCGATTATATCGAATTTGATATGGCACGGACCGCATGGTGACGGACTCGGGCAATCTTCAAAGATGGCATGGCGTTCGGCACTAATAAAAAAAACACGAAACGAACTGGGTTTTGAGGTTCTTTTGCAAAAAATAGAAACGGAAACCAACAAAAAATGGATTCATTGCGAATCCATTTTTAGGCGGAATTTGACTGTAAAATCCTATTTGACGGGATCTTTTTCGTCCTCGTAATGGACGACGATTTGATTGAATGGGATTTGGATGCCGTTGCGGTCAAACAACAGCTTCATCTCTTTGTTCAAGTCGCGGGTAACCTGGTATTTCTTCAATTCGTCGGTCCGGGCGTACATTCTGAGCACGACCGAAGAATCAGATAAAGATTGGACGCCGCGATAGTAAGGACCCTCGACGATGTCGGGAATCCGTTTTTTCAGTTCCTCGATATGGCCAAGGATGATTTTCTCAACCCGGTTAATGTCTTCGTCATAGGAAATCGAAATGTCGCAGATGGCCGGCGACAGGTTAGCCGAGGTGTTGATCGTCTGCCGCATGTCGGAATTGTTGATGACCAACACGTCGCCGTTGACGTCGACCAAAGTCGTCGTCCTAACGCCGATTTCCTTGACTTCGCCCCGGAAGCCATGGACTTGGATGATGTCTCCGATTTGGAACTGTTTTTCAAAGATGATGAAGAGGCCGCTGATGACGTCCTCAATCAGGCTTTGGGCACCAAAGCTGACGGCGATGCCCAAGATGCCGGCGCCGACCAAGAGGGTCGGGGTTTGAACGCCCCAAGCGCTCAAAATCAAGAAGACGCCGACGATGACGCTTCCGTATTTGAAGATGCTGCGGATGATGACCCATACCGTCGCTTTCTTGAAAAACCGTTTGACCAACAGGTTGATCAGCATCTTGGCAATCTCGTTTAAGGCCCACACTAGGAACACGATGGCCGCCGTTTCAATCAGGGCCATGACGTTATTGGAGAAGAAGGCGGCCAAGTTGAAGAATTTCCCGAGCGTGTTGTTGACGAAGATACCGAACGGGGTCGTGGCCAAGGCCGGCACCAAGCCATAGATGGCGGTGAACACCACCAAGGCGGCGATAATCGATAAGACCACGATGACGCGTATGGTTTCCTTTGACAGTTTTTTGACAGTTTTTTTCTCGTTTTCCATGTTATTTACCTCATGAATGTTCTTTTATATTCACACAACGTATGTGTAAATTTCCTGTTCGTAATACGCATTGAGATATTGCTTATACATATAAATTTCAATCTCGTAATGAAGAGCTCCGGGCTTGGCGATGGTCGCCGTGAAAATGGTTTCCTCGCCGATGGTCTCCCCTGAAAAGTCATAGTAGAAATATTGGTCGATCAAGCCCGCTTCGTCGCGGGTGATTAAATAGGCAGAAATGAACGTCACGATCTCAAATGGGTCGACGACGGTCACCTCGACATCAAAGCCGGATTCGGTTTCAATGAAAGAAGTCACTTCGACGCTATACATCGGCATCGTGGTGAAAGTAACCGATTCCGTAGTCGAAGTCGTTTCTATGAGGGTATCGGGGTGGAGATAGCTCGCCCGCAAGACGACTGAATATTCGCTGGTGCCGGACAAGCCTTCAAATCGAACCGGGGTACCGTAATAATCATCATCGTCTTGGCTGATCGAAACCGGCTTTGATGTCAGAAGCGTTTCGCCTTGATACAAATCAACCCAGGCCGCCATGTCCAAGCGGCGAGCCCCGCTTTGGTAAACCATGAATTCGGCATAATCATAGCCGACGTCATTGGCGTAGAGCGACACCATGAAGCGATACGGGGTGTAGAAACTCATTTCGTCCAGGATTGTCGGAGTTTCTTCCCCAGTCAGGTACGCGACCAGCCGCATCTGGACCGGGAGGTTGTTGTTCATGATGCCCTGAATCAGGGTGGTGGCCGTTAAGTCGCTGATCGGTACCGACTCGTAATAGCCCTCCTCGAAATACCGAATCGCACGATGGGCTTCGGGCGGGTTGTGCTCGTGGGCGGTCGTATATTCGATCAGAGCGCTTTCGACCAATCCTTCGGGATCGTAGTAGACCGTATCGACGAGATAAGCGAGAACTTCGGGCTCCTCGTCTAATTGGATCGATGGATCCAGTTGGTAATTGACGAAAGCTCCCGACAGCGATCCGGCCAGGGTGACCGAGGCCGAATCCAAGACTTGGCTTCCAAATCCGAGATCGGCGAGTATCTTTAAATCATAATCGCCCCGGCCTCCGACCACGAGTTGGGATCCCCCGCTTTCGCCTTCGGACAAGGGAATTTCGTATTTTTCGACGTTGCCTTTGATCTCGAGCCGCAACGTGTCTTCGGCAATCTGATTGCCTGGATCGGCGACGCTTACCCGGTAGACGATTTCTTGTCCGACCCCGGTCGCATTTAAAATGTCGGCGGTGACTGGCTCTTGATTGATGACCACCACCGCGGTGACGACGACGGCGGCCGATACGGTGAAAGAACCGAGCCAGCGGGTCAGTACTTGCCGTTTTTGTTCCTTTTGATGGTTTTTTTTGAAATTTGGCATGCGTGGTCGGTTGCAATTATATCTTTGATTTCATTCTATGTTCGCCTATCCATTCATACAATAGAAATAGCGATATGTCCTGAAACATCGTTAAGGTTTGGCGGAAGGAAATACGGTGCCGGTCTTATAAACGAAACGTCAAAAACCCCGGAAATCAACGAAATATATCCCTAAAAAAAGCAAGTCGTACGAGTACGACTTTTTCACTTAATCCAGTCAAGTATATTGTATAATAAAACAAGTCGAACCCGATTATGAAAAAAATCATTGGAAAAATTCGTTTAGGCGCGTTGATATTCGCTTTCCTCGAGTTGGCGTTTCTACTGACGCTGGCGCTTTTTTATGGCTTCGATTGGTACAATTTTCGCTTTTTCTTCGGCCTAGAATACATCATCGCCTTGATTGCCGTTTTGGGTGCCTTAAACCTAATGTTCGTGCTGATTTCGCTGGCCGTGGTCGGCCGCCATCGGCAAAAAACCGATTTGAAAGCGGCTGAAATCATCGGCACCGACATTCAAGAAGCCTATAACTTCGGCATGATCGGCATGGCCGTCGTCAACGACGACCAAATGGTCATGTGGACCAACGAATTGTTTGAAGACCGCCAAATCAAAATCATCGATCGCAACATCCTCGAATGGCAGCCGGCCATCAAGGAATTGCATCTCGATCCGCCCTCGCCCTCGGTCAAAATCGAAATCAACACCCGCGATTACGAGGTCAAATATTTAAAAGAAGCCCATTTGTATCTTTTCAAAGACATTACCGCTTACGAAAAACTGTTCAAGTATTCAAAAGAGCAAGCCCCGGTCATCGGCATCATCCTGCTCGACAATTACAGCGACACCTCGGTCAACATCGACGAGAACAACGACATCATCTTAAGCATTCGCAACACCATTTTCGATTATGCCAAGGAATATGGGATTCTCCTGCGGCGCTACCGATCCGACGCCTATTTCGCCTTATGCAATTCCATTTCGCTTTCGCGCATGAAAGCCGATAATTTCTCGCTGCTCGACCGGGTTCGCAAACTCAGCAAAGACACCGAAATTTACATTACCTTGTCGATCGGGTTCGCTTACGACTTCCCGGATGACGTCGTCAAACTGAACGAAATGGCCAATAGCGCCATCGACATTGCCGTATCGCGCGGCGGCGACCAAGTCGTCGTCAACCAATATGGCGAGGAATTGGCTTTCTACGGCGGCCGTACCCAAGTGCAGGAACGCCGCAACAAAGTCAAGGTCCGTTCCTTGGCCGACGCCTTGATCGGCTTGATCAAAAACGCCAGCAACGTCATCATCATGGCCCACGCCGACATGGATCTCGACGCCTTGGGCTCCTCTTTGGGAGTCAAAGCCATCGTTGACGCCGTCGGCAAACCGGTCAGGCTCATTTACATTCCAAAGATGGTTGAAAAAAAGACCCGAATGGCCCTCACCATGATGTTCTCGCGCGAAGAACTCGACAAAATGGTCGTCGCTCCCAAAGAAGCACTTGATTTATTGAAGGCTGACACCTTGGTCGTCGTGTGCGACGTCCACCGTCCTTCGATCACCATGTTCCCGA
>CAZBUP010000024.1:0-16948 GCA_964495145.1 uncultured Staphylococcaceae bacterium
ATATAAAGTAGTAACGAAATGAACCAAACCAACCTTCGCACGAACCTTCGCTTGATCGGCATCATGGCAATCAGCCTGCTGGCCTTTTTGGCGTTACTACCAAGCCAAGGTCTCATTCTGGCCGAAGCCGGTCCCCGACCGACGGCGATTAACACTGCCCACCTGGATGAAGACGGTCTTACTTCCTACTACGAAACGGTGGCCGGAACCAAAGGCGATGGCCTTCTAGCCGCGCTCAACCAAGTCATCGACGGGCATCAAGAATATGATTATGATTCGGATACCGACCGTTACATTTATAAAATCATCGATCGCAATTGGTCCTTGAGTCCGTTGACCGTCCAGCAGTTGGCGGCCTTCGATTATGCCAACGACAATCCGTTCATCCATAAACTCTACGCCGACTACAACGACGACGTGGCCACGGCCGACCACTTTAAGAATGACGGGGCCTCCCGGGTCAGCTTCGACAAAGAGCACATTTGGGCTCAATCGCTCGGCAATTTCGGGCGCTCAGCCGGCGCCGGTAGCGACTTCCACGCCCTATGGCCGGCCGATGTCAGGGGCAATCAAAACGCCCATAGCAATTACAATTTTGCCGTTCCAACCAGCGGCATTACCAATTACGCCAGCGACAAAACCGCTTATGTCGGCCGCAACGGGAATATCGTCGGCAGTTCCATTAAAGTGTTCGAACCGCTCGACCAATACAAAGGCGACATCGCCCGAGCGATGTTTTACATGCCGGCCCGTTATTATGAGTATGTCGATACCTACCACCCCAAATTGACCTTGGTCAACGGCTCCCCGGCGGCGGTTACCGCTTCACCGACGCAACCGGGATTGGCCGGCGACCTCGAAACCTTGTTGGCTTGGAACGAACTAGATCCGGTCGACGAATACGAAATCCATCGCAACAATTTGATCTATAACAATTACCAAGGCAACCGCAACCCCTTCATCGATTTTCCGGAATGGGCCGAAATCGCCTATGACCCGGATTACCTCGGTGACGGTGTCAGTTTCCAAGACGATCCGATCGACCCGCCGGAAGCGACTTTATCAGGCATCGAAGCCGCCTTGACGGACCCCGAAAAGACCTACCGCGTCGGCGACTCGATCGCCAAAACCGATTTTGCGGTCACGGCCAGCTACAGTGACGACAGTCAAGCCGCGATCACCGATTACGAATTGAGCATCACCGGTCAAACCGGGCTGGCGTTAGCCGCGTCCGGTTCCGTCATCGTTATTTTTTCTTATACTGAGGGAGAAATAACGGAAAATACCACCTTGACGATCGAAGTGTTGGAAGTCCCCGCCCCTAAGGATTACACCGTCATCATCGTGATTAGTTCGGCGACCGCCATCACGTTCGGGGCCTTTTTGCCGATCATCATCAAGAAGATGCGCCGCCGCGTCATTAAAAGCATCAAAAAAAGCCGATAAGGACTTCTAAACTGATGATAAAAATAAAACCCCTGAAGCATCCTTTTCATGTCGGTTGCAGAGGGGTGTTTTTTCGATATGATTGGTGCCCGGGGCCGGACTTGAACCGGCATGGTGTCGCCACCGCAGGATTTTAAGTCCTGTGCGTCTACCTGTTTCGCCACCTGGGCTTAGTTGAGAACTGGTCTCCCGTACAAGATTCGAACTTGTGACCCCTTGATTAAAAGTCAAGTGCTCTACCAGCTGAGCTAACGGGAGTGGCTGGGGTACCTGGGATCGAACCAGGGAGATGCCAGAGTCAAAGTCTGGTGCCTTACCGCTTGGCTATACCCCAACAAAATGGTGGAGGAAGGTGGATTTGAACCACCGAACCCGAGGGAACTGATTTACAGTCAGCTGCGTTTGGCCACTTCGCTATTCCTCCACGAAGGCCGGAGACGGAATGGTGGATGTTGAGGGGCTTGAACCCCCGACCTCCGCCGTGTAAAGGCGATGCTCTCCCAACTGAGCTAAACATCCGCTGGTCCCGCAACGTGCTAAATAAATATAGCAAACGGGACTATCTAAGTCAATCAAAAATAGCGTTGGGGGCAGCCGAGGAAAACCACTGCCTAGAAACCCTTCTTTCCCAGCAATCGGAACATGTTCCGCTTGTAGACTTCGACCCCGGGTTGGTTGAAGGGATTGACCTCAAGCAGATACGCCGAGATGGCGCAGGTTTTCATGAAGAAGTAGAGAAGATAACCGAGCTCCTGGGCATCGAGTTTTTCGATTTCGATGACGAGGTTGGGCACCTGCGCCGTGGTAACATGGGCTTCCAGGGTGCCGAGAAAGGCTTTCTCGTTGATGAACGATAGGGGACGGCCGGCTAGGTAATTCAAACCGTCGAGATCGGAAGCCGTCAGTGGAACATTCACGTCGAGCCCAGGCTTTTTGACATAGAGGTTGGTCTCGAACAAAATCGGGGAACCTTCTTGGATGAATTGGCCGAGGCTATGGAGGTCGGTCGAAAATGAGGCCGAAGTCGGCAAGAGGCCTTTGCTTTCTTTACCTTCCGATTCGCCGAACAATTGCTTGAACCATTCGCCCAATTGCCCGTATTGGGGTTCGTAGGTCACGAACATTTCGACGTGGCGCTTTTGGTAGAGGGCATGGCGGATGACGGCGTAACGGCAAGCCGGGTTTTTATCCAGATCAGGTTTTTCGAGATCGCGCATGGCGCGCTGGGCGCCACCCAGTAGCGCTTCGACGTCAATCCCGGCGCAGGCGATCGGCAGGAGCCCCACCGGGGTGAAGACCGAGAAGCGGCCGCCGATGTCGCTCGGTAGCGTGAAGGTGGCGTAACCTTCGGCCGCCGCCAATTGTTTCAAAGCGCCCTGGCTTTTGTCGGTGGTGCAGTAGATGGCGTGACGTACTTCTTCGGGAGCCAGCTTCTTTTCAAGCATCGTCTTCAAGAGCCGGAAGGCGATCGAGGTTTCGGTGGTCGTTCCCGATTTGGAGATAACGTTGACGGCAAAGCGCTTGTCTTTCAGGTATTCGAGCACTTGGGCGGTGTATGTCGGCGAAAACGTTTGACCCAAATAAACGATTTCGAGTCGGTCGTGATAAAAATTGCCCTTAAGGGCTTCGATGACGGCGCGGGCGCCTAGATAAGAACCCCCGATGCCGCAGACGACCAAGACGTCGAAGTGTTCTCGAATATAAGCGGCGGTTTCCTTGATTCGGGACAATTCTTCCTTATCATAGGTCTCGGGATACCGGTCCCAGCCTAGATAATCGGAACCCAAACCTTTCCTTGTCTTGATTTTATTGAAAATCGTCGTCACGCGATCGGCGTAAGCTTTAAAATCAACCGGGCTATTTAAATATTTTTCAATCAGTTTCATGGTTTCCCTCTTCTTTCTTCAAAGCCGACTCGATCCATTGTGGCAAGGCTTCTTCGAGCGGTTTGAAATTGACTTCCTGCTCCGGGATTTTGATGCGGATGCGTGGGCGCCGGTCTTCTTTGGGTACGACCGGGCACTGCTTGAGCGACAACCGCAAGTAGTTATTGCCCGGGTCGATGGCGATGACCTTCAATTGCAGTTTTTGACCGAGTTTCAACCGATCGGAAATATCGGTTACATAATGACGGGACACTTCTGAAATGTGCAAGAGGCCCTTTTGGCCGTTGTCGCATTCAATGAAAGCCCCGTAAGGAGCCAGTTCAATCACCGTACCGGTGATGACCGCGCCCAATTCATAGGCGTTCATGGATTCGGCTCCTTTTCAATTAAGGCTTTGAGGAGCTTCAAATCATCACGCGTCGTCAGTTTGAAATTAGTCGTGGAACCGGGAAAATAGGTCACGGGCATTATCCCCAAGACCAGCGAGATGTCGTCGGTGGCCGTCTCTTCGGCGGCGTGTTCGTGGGCCGATTGAATGACCCGGTAGCGAAACGCTTGCGGCGTCTGGGCCATGACGATCGACGAGCGGTCAATTATTCGGTCGATAAAACCACTGGGCTGAACTTGCATTAAGGTGTCCTGGGCCGGCACGGCGGCCGTGGCCGCGTCGGTTTGTTGCAGGGCGTTGACAGCCCGCGTGATGATGTCGGCCGATACGAGGACCCGGGCCGCGTCGTGAATCAAAACAATGTCGTCGGGATCGGCGATATTTCGTAAGGAGAACACAGCCGCTTTTGACGAGGCCTGCCGGGAAGCACCTCCGGGAATGATGGTAATCGGCTTCGTGGCTTTGGCGAACAAGTGGGTCGCTTTTTCGAGGTCGGCTTTGGGAACGGCCACGATGAGCTGATCGACCAAAGGATGGCGCAAGAAAGTGGCGGTGACCCGTTCGAGCAAGGTTAAGCCACCGATGGTCAGATATTGTTTTGGCGTGGGGCTTCCGGCGAGGCGGGAACCGCTGCCGCCGGCTAGGACAATGGCAAAAATCATGAAAAAGCCTCTTTAATAATTTTAGCAACAACGACCGAAAACCATACGATTATTTAATCGTTTGGTTAATTTCTTTGCGGACGAGTTCTTCGGTGACGGACACTTGCTGGATCACCAGTTTGATGACTTTGTCAAGTTCGCTGCCGGAACGGTAGTCGGCTTGGCAGATATAATTGACGCGGGCGTCTTCAAGCAGCGGTCGAACGTGTTCTTGGTTTCCCTTGGAATACACGGCAATCGATTTGCCCCCGTTTTCTTTGACCAAGATCATCGGCGGCACGTCGGTCAGCCCATCGCCGATGTAAATGATGTTGCGGTACGGGATGCGTTTTTCTTTCGACCGCTCGTTGACGAGATGATCGTCGATTTGCCGGACCACTCCTTTGGCGATGCGGAAGAAATACTGGGTCTTCATGGTGTAGTTGATGGCCAATTTCGGCCAGAGCGGTTCTCCGGTCTTTTCGTCGAAGTAGAATTCGCAGCCGTAGATGGCCTGGAATTCCTTGGCGATGGCACTGCCTTCGATGATTTCCTTGGTGCCGCTCGTGACGATATAATGCTCGACTTTGACGCCGTATTGATCGCCGAACTCATTGATGCGCTTGAACCATTGGGGCACCCCTTCAAAGAAATGGATGTCCTTGCCGAGGCTGGTCAAAAATTCCTTAGTCAATTTGATGTTACGATCCTTGGCGATCTTGACCATCATGTACATGTAGGAAAGAATGCGTTCGACCCCTTCTTTGTTGGTGAAGTCGTTGGTGGCTCCCCAAAATTCGGCTGGGGTCATTCCCAAGGCGGGAATCAATGAATAGTTTTGCATGTCCTCGCTGCACAAGGTTTTGTCGAAGTCATAGAGGATGGCGAGTATCGGACGGTTTGGCATGGTATTTACCTCGTCAAAATAGTAGCAAATTAGTAGTTATTAGTCAATTTATAGTAATTTATCCTTAAAAATACTATGTTATAATTATTTTCTTGAAAGAAGGTGCAGGCATCGATGCCTTGGTGGGCGATTCTCATATTAGTCACCATGATTCTAGTCGGAGTTTATATCGCCGGCGTTTTCATTTACATCTACCAAATGAAGGAATACGATCGCCGTATGGCCAAGCATCTCGAAGCCATCGACGTCTTAATCGCCCAAAAATACGATCTGCTCCGGCGCATCAGCAAGATTTTTGTCCAATTCAAGATTGCGGTCCCGTCTGAGTTCATGATTCAAACGCGACCCAAATTCGAGGAAACGTTAGCCAATATCGCCCCAGAAGAACGCGCGGTCATCAAATCGTTTTTAATGCGGACGGCCCAGGCCTTGTTCTATTATGGCGAGACCGATTCCCGGTTAGCCCAGCATCAGGAGTACGTCGGGGTCAAGGAAAGCTATGCCGAAATCGATCGCCAGTATCGCTTTACCGTCAACATTTATAACGCCGATGCCCTCGGCTACAACTATTGGAAAGACTTCTTTTGGTTCCGTTGGGTGGCCCGTTTGCGCCATTATGTCGAAAAAGACCTGATAACGTAGCAAATTAGTCGAGTTTGCCGTTCGATGTCTTTATAATGTTTATCGGAGATACTTTATGAAGAAACCTTTAATATTATGCATCATGGATGGTTACGGCCTGCGGGATGACCGCTATGGCAACTGCGTCGCCAAAGCCAAGAAACCGAATATCGACCGGTTCTTTTCCATTTATCCAAGCACGAAAATCGAAGCCAGCGGCGAAGCCGTCGGCTTGCCCGAAGGCCAAATGGGCAATTCCGAAGTCGGTCATTTGAACATCGGAGCCGGCCGCATCGTCTATCAATCGTTAACCTTGATCAACAAAGCCGTCAAGGATGGCTCGTTTTCCCAAAACCCGGTCTATATCGGCGCGATTGAACACGCTAAAAAGCATCATAGTCGCCTTCATATCATGGGACTTGTTTCCGACGGTGGCGTCCATAGCCACATCACCCATATCCTCGCGGCCATCAAAATGGCTCACCAAGCCGGCCTGAGCGACGTTTTCATCCACGCGTTCATGGACGGCCGCGACGTCGACCCGCAACTCGGGGCGTCTTACGTCAAGCAGATCGTCGATTTGACGGGGGCGTTGAAATTCGGCCATTTGGCCACCATCGGGGGCCGCTACTGGGGCATGGACCGCGATAAGAACATGGACCGCGTCGATATCCATTACCGGGTCCTGGTCGACCAAGACGGGGGTAGTTTCACCGATTACCGCCAGTATTTTAAAGATCAATACGCCTATCTGCCGACTACCGGCAAAGATCCCAGCGACGAATTCGTCATTCCCGAATATCAAGCCGGGGTTGACGGGCGCATTAAAGACGATGACGCCATCATTTTCATGAACTTCCGCCCGGACCGGGCCATCCAGTTGGCCACCATCTTGACCAACCCCGAGTATTACAAGAACCCACCTCTTAAAAGCGACGGCACCCCGCTTTACAAAGCGTACGTGCCCGCCCATAAATTGAAGAACATTTACTTGGTCCAAACGATGAAATACGCCGATTCGGTCAAAGGCCCGATCGCCTTTGTCCTACCGTCGCTCACAAACACCTTCGGCGAATATATCGCCAAGAACGGCCTCAAGCAACTGCGAATTGCCGAAACCGAGAAATATGCCCACGTGACGTTCTTTTTCGACGGAACCGTCAATTATGACGGCATCACCCGTCCGGAATTGCCCGGTTCCCGCCGCATCTTGGTCAACAGCCCGAAAGTGGCCACCTATGACCTCAAACCCGAAATGTCGGCCTATGAGGTGCGCGACGCCCTGATCCGCGAGTTGGACAAAGGCGACCTTGACGTCGTCATCATCAACTTCGCCAACTGCGACATGGTCGGCCACACCGCCGTCGAAACGGCCGTCGTCAAAGCCGTGGAAACGGTCGACGCCTGCGTCGGTTCGATCATTGATTGGGTCGAAGCCCATGGCGGCACCTTGATGATCACGGCCGATCACGGCAATGCCGAGATGATTCTCGACGCGGCCGGCCGCCCGTTCACCGCCCACACGACTTCGCTTGTCCCGTTTGGCATCAACCTGCCGGGTCGCCAACTGATGGCGACTGGGGGCAAACTGAGCAACATCGCCCCGACCATGCTACAGATTCTGGGTCTACCGCAACCCGCGGAAATGAACGAACCCAGTCTCATAATCAAATAAACCAAAGGAGCAATTTATGAAGCTAGAACAATTCCCGTTGATCATCCCCGACATCAAGAAAGTCGAAGCCCAGTTCAAAGAACTGTTGGCCGATTTTCAGAAAGCCGGTTCCGCCAAAGAGCAGAAGAAAGTCGTCGACCGCGTCATCAAGTTGACCGACGAGGTGGCGACCCAATTCACCGTCATCAGCGTCCGTTATACCCAAGACACCCGGGTTGAGGCTTATCAGAAAGCCCAAGACGCCATCGATGAGATGGGACCGCTCTTCCAAGCCCTTTACAATCAATACCAGAAGGCCTTGGTCGCATCTAAATTCCGGATGGAACTTGAAAAGCTATTAGGCAAGTTCTTGTTCCAAAAAATCGAGCTGAGCCTCAAAACCTTCGATCCCAAGATCATTGAAGAACTTCAAAAGGAAAACAAATTGACCAGCCAGTACTCGAAACTTCTGGCTTCGGCCCAAATACCTTTTGACGGCGGGGTCTACAACCTTTCGCAAATGGGCAAATTCGCCGATTCGCTTGATCGCGGCATCCGCCGGCGCGCCTCCAAAGCCACGGCCAAATGGTTCGCCGACAACGAAACGGAACTGGCCCGCATCTATGATGAATTGGTGCATCTCCGCGATTCGATGGCCAAAAAACTCGGTTTCGAGAACTTTATCCCGCTGGCCTATGCCCGCATGGGCCGCACCGATTGGTCCGCCAAAGACGTCAAGTCCTATCGCGACCAAGTCAAACGCTCGATCGTGCCGGTGTCCAAACGATTGGTCAAGCGCCAAGCCGAACGGATCGGCATCAAGAATCCGCTGTTCTATGATTTGTCATTGAATTTCACCTCGGGGAACCCAACTCCCAAAGGCGATAAGGAATATCTCGTCAAAGCCGCCCAGGAAATGTATCACGACATGGACGAGGGCATCGGCCAGTTCTTCGACAAGATGGTCGATCTCCACATGCTCGATCTCGAAGCCCGTCCGGGCAAGCAAGGCGGCGGCTACATGACGTTTTTCCCGAAGTACCAAATGCCGTTCGTCTTTTCAAACTTCAACGGCACCTCGGGCGACGTCGATGTCTTGACCCATGAAATCGGACATGCGTTCCAAGGCTACAGTTCCCGGAAAATCAAGATTCCCGAATACCGCGAACCGACCATGGAGGAAGCCGAAATCCACTCCATGAGCATGGAATTCTTCGCTTGGCCTTGGATGGAAAAGTTCTTCAAAGAAGATAAGGAAAAATATTTGTACGCCCATTTGGTCGGCGCTATCAACTTCTTGCCATACGGCGTCAGCGTCGACGAATTCCAACACTTTGTCTATGAAAACCCGACTCTGAGTCACGCCGAACGGTGCGCCAAATGGCGGGAAATCGAAAAGAAGTACACCCCTTATAAGAAATACCGCGGATTCCCGATTTACGAAAAAGGCACCCGCTGGATGCGGCAAAGCCACATTTACACGAGTCCTTTCTATTACATCGATTACACCTTGGCTCAAGTGGTCGCTTTCCAATTCTTGGCCTTGATGGACGAAGACCGGCCCTTGGCTTGGTCGCGTTATGTCCGGCTCTGCCAGTTGGGCGGCAGCTATCCGTTCACCCAATTGCTCCGCAAGGCGAAGATGGCCAACCCCTTCAAACAGGGAACCATCGCCCGGACCATGAAGAAAATCGACGAAATCCTGATTCGGTTCGACGATCGGAAAATGTAACTAGGCGAGTAGGCTCGTCTGGGCTTTTTCGGTTTCTTCTAGATCAAGGAATACCTGCCGGGTGACCAGCGCCAATAAGGCGGCATACCCGAAGGCGGCGTATTCGTGGGGAATCGGCTCAATCCCGAATAAGAACGGGAAATAGGCGATTAGCGAAATCAAATTCGTCATGAGAGGCACATATTTGTGCCTCTTTTTGATGACGTAATAGACCCAACTCATCACGTCGGCCACGAACAGGTAGCGTTCGTGCATGGCCGGCAAGAAGAAATTGGCCATCAAGACCGACCACAAGACGATGTCGACGATGGCACTTTGCCGAACTCGGATTTTCTTGTTCACCAAGAAGAAAAAGGCAATCGCCATCAAAAGGGCGAAAATCCCGAATCCCAACGGGGCGATCAGGTTATAGCGGTAGATGTCGGCCGGGAACCAAACGTAGAGATTCGGCATGTTCAAGGATAGGCGCTGATAAGAATTGGCCTGGTTGAAATAAATCATCGCCAAACTTTCAAGCGAGCGGCCATAGGCCAACGCCGGGATGCAAAACACGAAATAGACGACCGGTATCAATAGGAAGTGCCATAGCTGTCTTGGACGGTTCAAGACGTACATCATGATCAAGAATGGAACCACGAAGATCGTTTGCAGCTTGAAAGAGAAAGCCACTCCGAAGACGACCATGCCCCACAGATGTTTGTCCTTGGCAAAGAGATACAGCGACCAAACGATGAAAGCGGTGTAGATCGAATCGGCCTGGCCCCAGATGGCGCTGTTCAAGAAGATGGTCGGTAAATACAAAGTGACGGTGCCGGCCAACGTAGCCTTCCAAAACCTTTCCTTGTCGCTTTTGAGCAAGGCGGCCACCAGGAAGAAAACGCCGACGGCCATGACGAGGTCGAAGAAGACCGAAACGTATTTGATCACATAGACATAAGGGTAGGTGGCATCTGGCTTGGGAAAATAAGAAAGCCAAGTTAATATGAGAACGTAAGGCGGCGAATAATCGCCGATGGAAACGCCCAAAGATGCCCAGCCGCCATTGGCGACGATCTGTTCCATCCATGGCTGGAGAAACTGGTTGTAATCCCCGGAAGGGTGACCAAGGTTAGTCAATCGAAGGTACAGGGCCAGTCCCACGAAAAAAACGGCGACCGGGATGTAAGAATATGTTTCTAGCCAATATTTTATTTTCTTCATATCAATCTTGCGGGCAATGAAGATAATGTATCACACTGGCCACTAAAGTTCAAATTGCCATCGACAGATAATCATGTAAATGAATATTGTCTTTAGGATTGATTGGGTTTCGGTGTCAAGGTGGCGCATTAAGCATGTGAAAATATCAGAAAGCCCTTTCCCATCCTTGGCGCGAAAAAGAAAAGACCCGGAAATTGTTTTCCGGGTCGAGGCCATCGTATTTAGAAAGCCGTGATTAAGTGATGAGGGTCCAATCGTCAATCGTATAGCCATTGATCCGAAGGATGACGTAATCGGAATAGACGAAGGCGTTATTGACTTGATCGAGGTAGGACCATTCCGAAAAGTTGAAGTTCATGTTGTCCATGATGGTGTTCACTTGGACGATGGTATTCGGCGGATCATAACCGGCCCCATCGACGTTGGCGGCAATATCGATGAAAATGGTGTACATGTGATCGTCGGGGTTGTAAAAGCGTTTGATCCCATACTGAAAATCAAAGCCGGTCACGATCGGGATGATCAATGCATCAATCCCCTCGATGGTCCCGGTGGGATTATCCGGATTGGACATCATCCCAAAATAGGGCGAAGTCAGCGACGATGAGTATTCTTCGCTGCCAACCGTGGCAATCCGCGTGGGGTCGACGATGCCTTTGAAGACGTAATCGACACTGGCCAGTTGCGGGAATTTGACGTCATTTTCATGGGTCGGGTTATTATCGTGGGCCGCGCTTCGTTCGGCTGATAGATAAATGAAAGTCGCCGAACCGCGCGAAGCTTCTAAGAAATAAGTCGTCGTGTAGCGGGCGTCGACCGTGAAGGTATAGGCGACCGGCAAGACGTTGAAGTTCGTATAAGCGGTGTAATTGTTCCCGTTGTCGGTGATATAAATCGGATAAGTGTCGGCCGTCGTCGCCCCGGGTGCCGGCGGCAACAGGTACGTGCCGATGATGGTGCGGTCGCCGGTTTCCGGATCGCCGGTCCCAAACCGGCTGATGGTGATAGCTTGGTCGATGTCAAGGCTCGGATCGGTGGCGACCATGACGAAAATACGGGCGGTGGTTCCCACTAGACCTGTCCCTTGGACCGTGAAGCCGATGCTGCCTTCGGGGACGTTGATGGTCCCGGTGCCGCTGGGAGCGGGTATCCCTTGAGTCACCCCCCAGAAACGGCTGCTGATGTAATAATAGGAAGTGGGATCGGCCATCTTGAGGGCTTTTGTGGCTTGAGTCATCGCAAAGCCATCGTTGCGGGCCCATTCGAGCGATTCAATCGATTGAATATCATATTTATATTTTTGACTCATGGTCGTGCTGGTCGGGGTTCCGGTATAAACCAGGGTGTTCAAACTCATGTCATAGGTTTTCGTGGTCCCGGTCGGGGTGTAGAGCTTTCTCGTTAAATTGACGTCGGTGGGACTTTCTGATGGCGTACTGGTATTCGGCGTGGTCCGGACGGCATAGATCTTAAACAGGGTTCCGGAGTTAAGGGTGCCGGTGGCCGAGAATCCCGTCGTTTCGCTGAAGGTGGCGTAATACGACAAAAACGAGCTGGTGCCGTACATACGTTGGAGCCGATATCTCGAATAGGGCGTCTTCGTCGTCGTGTTACGACCCCAGAGGCTGCCGCTTCCTTCCGGGATGATGCGCACCCCTTCCGGATAAGCTGTTTGGGAGGTGGCCATGAAACTGACCGTCGGCGTCTCGCTGGCGGAGTAAAAAATACGCAAGGGGCGGGGGGCTTCGGTAATGACGCCGGAGACCGTGACTTCTTCCCCGTACGCCAAATATTGGATGTTGGGCATGTTCGCCGTCCGGCTGAAAACCATGCTGGCTTGGGTTTGGTACTTGTAAGCCCAGTTGGTCTCGTAGGGCGGATAACTGGTGTTGGCGACCCGACTCGACAACACTTCGAAGGTATAATACTTCAATTGGCTTTCGAGAATGACGAAATTGTTGATGTCGATTTGTTGGGCAATCGCCGTCGAGCCATATCGCATCAAGGCATAATTGGTCGTCCCTGAAGTATAGATGATCATGAAGCGATAGTTGGCATTGGTGAAACTCGTGACCGTGTGATAGGTCGAACTGGTGGCGGTAGTGGTCGAAGCGTAGACATGGTCGCTGGTCACTTGCGTCAAAACGTATTTTTTGGCGGGTCCCAAGTTCGCGTCCGAGGCGGTGTAGGTATTCGACGTGGAGATGGTCCACATATTCGATCCGGCGGTGGCCCAGATTCTGGCCAAGCGGTCCTTGGTTCGAACTTGCTTGGAGTGGGCAAAGGTAAAAACGCCAATTTGAAAGTATTTTTCCGTCGTATTCCCGGCCCCGTAAAGTTCGGTTCCGAATGTGTCTTGCAGGTTATATGAATCATTGGGAGCCGGGTCTCCGACCGAGGTATTTTTTTCCATGAAGGTCCAAAGGTCCTCGGTATACACGATGCCAAGGTCAAGGCCGGTCGCCCCGGTGCCGATATTCTGCGGTGCGCCGTTAGAAGTGACCGGATACTCGGTTTCTTCGTCGACGACGATATTGTAGAAAAACCCGATGATGCCTCCGGAAGTGGCATATTTGGCGCTGGATCCGGCCCGAACGTCAAAAGCCTTCACATGCGGGGCATCGTTTTCGCCCGAATAATAAACGCTGATGTCGTGGATGTCGGTGTACTGAGCGTGCCCGACTAAAATACCAATGTGGTTGGATTCGTAGATTCCGTTATAGGTGGGATTGCTGACGAAATAGTTGTGGTCGGGGTCATGGGCGCCGATGGCTTCCGAATAAATTTGGATGTTATACAGTAGCAAGGTGCTGATGCTTCCAATGGTATCCCCGGGCGATAACCCGCCGGCTTCGGCCAAAGTCGGGCCTACGTTACCAAATAGGCCGATGTCGGCTTGGCCCGTTTTGGCGGTGACTTGTAAATTGCCAATCGACGAGGTATCGCTGATTTCCCCGGTCGGCAAGGTAATGAAATACGAGGCATTGGTCGTCTGAACCCCGCGCAGCGTGCTGGTGAAGGGGAACTGTTCAGTTCCAATCGAAGTCATCGGATAGAGTTCGCTATAACTGGAGCCCCCGACGAAAATCGGATTTCCGAACGTGGTCGAGACTTGGAATACCGTCTCTTCGTTGATCAGTTCGCGGTCGTAAGTGTTTTGTAACACGTAGATGTTTCTTAGATGCTCGATTTCGTTGATGAGGTATGGGTTGGTGTCGGTCCCCCAGGCCCCGGTCGGATTCAAGCTTTCGTCGAGATGGCCGAATAGGTTATTGACATCGAGGGAAGTATCGACGTTTTTGGTGATGTATTGGTTAAAGTAGGCAAAGGCAAAAATCGTGTAATTGAGGGTGACCGACAAAAACGCCAACATGATGGTCAGGAAGGCCACGCGCCGTTTTAATTTTTTCCGGGTGTCGATCATTCTGGAGTCCTCGTTTCGCCATTGAAAGCGAAGGTGAAAGTCAAGGTATAGGGCGAATACTCAATCGGGATTTTCCGAATGATGTTTTGGGCTTCGCTAAGCCGGGGTTTCAGCATCAAGTACAACCATTGGTCTTGATCAATGAAGGTAGGGGATATGTTTTGGTTGATGGTCGTGATTTGATACTTTGTCAACGATTCCAAATCGGAAAAAACCGTCGTTGGAAGCAAATCGTCATCACCGATTACGTAATAATAATCAAAGCACTGTTGGGTCGGCGTGCCGGTGTAGTAATCGATGTCGGCAACCGTTTTCGGACCGGTGCCGTTACTGACGTTGATCGTAATGTTGTGAATTAAAACTTTGTATTCATAATAAGGGGCCTCGCTATCAGCCATCTGGAGCTTGAGATAAGCGTTGCTGTCGGTGGGAAGCTCGGCGATGCTGAGCATCTCGCCCAAGCCATAAATCAAAGAACCGGTTCCCCCGGGGGCTTCCCACTTGTTGGCGTCCAGGCTGGCCTTGTTCCAATATCGGACGTCAAGGTCGGAATCGAGTTGACCGGGGCGATTGTTTTGATTGAAGACGTCAAAGAAAGGCGCCATCCAAGCGTAGGCGACGCTGAAGGAGGAGACGATAATCGCCAAAAAGCTGAACAGGATGCCCAGCTTGATCTTGTTTAGCGCCAACCAAGATAGAATCTTTTTCATGGTTCTTCCCGAAGTAGGTAAAGGCCGAGCTGCCGCTCGGATACGCCGCTAGTCGGCCACGCCAGTTGATAGACGTTTTGATTGGTCAGGTTATCGACAAAAGTTAAGGTGAAGATGATCGTCGCCGTTTGGCCCACGTCAACCCCGAAATCGTCCAGTAGGTAAAATTGCGAAAAAGAGGTGATTGGGCTGCTGACGCCGTTGACTTGCCCTTGGGTCAGGCCGACGCTGTTGGTTTCGATTAAGTATTCGCCTTCGCCGACGCCGGTATCAACCGTCGTGCTCCCCACCTCGGCGTAGACATCGGAAACTTGGATTTGCGAACCGAAATAATAGTAATATCCCTCAGGACCATAGGTCCCGGCCGTATCAACGTAGGGGACTTCCTGTTCCGAACTCGGCGTTCGAAAATACCAAGTGGTATATAATAACGAGTCGCTATTGTTGGTAATGGCAATCTCTACTTCGTGCTCGTTGAGCACCCCCGGGAAGAAATCTTCGAAATGGATGATGCCGTCGGTAATGCTGACGCCATCTTGTTTCAAAGAGATGGTGACATCATAAAGGTCGCGGACATAAACGCCGCTGAGATTCGCGTTTATGATGCGATTGGATTGGAACCAGGCAATGCTGACCGAGATCAAGGAGACAAGCGATAGAGACGTGGCGATAAACGTCACGAGGAGATGGTACTTGAGTCGTCTGACAAGACTTGGCGTTGGTGATTTCACCATTTTTCATTACCAACGTTAACAATAATGTCAATATATTACACTATTTAATTAATGGGCAGATATAGCGTGCTCAAGAAACCGTAAAAAGATGCAAAAAGGAAAAACATGTCCACTAGAAGTTCATCTCATTTCATCATAACGCCACGTTTTGTTAAGTTCAATGACGCTCAATGAGTCGAGGATTGTCAAGGTGGCGGACACTGGTTATTAGGCTGAATAATAAATGGATTTGAAAATGATCAGCTATCCGTGATGATGATTTCGAGTGTGTAACGAAAAGTGATATACCAATTCATCGCCTTTTGTTGGAGAGGATTGAACTTATTAGTTATTTAATCAGTTAAACAATATGAGCTACTGCTAAAAAGAGTTATGAATAAAATACATTAGACATTTTTTACTGCGCGAAAACTGAGGTAATTTGGTCCGTCGGCCTTGGTTTTCGTATAGACACCACCATGGTAAACCATGATATAAGCTCTTTCTTCATTCGTTTCATCTGTTTGGGAAGTCCAATAATAGATGACTTGTGAATGGACATCCCAAAGCGGTGTTTCTTTGTCCGGTGTTTTTTCATAGACGGCCACTTTCGCGTCTTCATCCCAAACACCACCGGCGTTTTCTCCATGAAGCATCATGGATCTGACCGCTTCATCAATGGATGGTAGGCGCCAGATATTTTGCTCCGCTTCCATCAAAGTCGTCCCATCCTCGGAAAGATAACGGCAGGTTTGAGTGGCCGCAAGCCAAGTGCTGCCTTCATCAGGCCAACCCACCCCGCGAGGAGCCCAAGCCAACGTCACGCCATTTCCTTCCACGATTCGTAGACCAAAATCATTGTCATTGACCCGTTGCCCGACTTTAATACCTAAAGGTATTGATATAACGATTAATATAACCAGTGGAATACTGATGATCAATGATTTGGCTAATTTAAGCGGTTTTGGGTTTCCAAAATAATAAAGGACACCTAATACAAGGATAGGCAAAACAATCATCAGCCATAATACGACGAAATGAGCCTCATAAAAGAACCAAATAGAGAAACCGGCTAGGATAAGATGAAGAATCGCGCCGGGCAATTTCCATTTTAAAGAAGTCAAGGCCAAGGCAATTAAAATGATGACGACGAGCAAATATTGAAAAAGAAACATGAAGATATTTTCAAATAGCGACTCAGAATACCAACCTTCATGAAAATTCTCGATACTCCCCCAATAGGTCCACAGCGAGGTAACAACGAGAGTAATACCAACGGCAATCCAACCAAAGACAATATTTCTTTTGCGGTCTTTCATATAAGTTTTCGATATGTCATCTAACTAGATTATGATAGCACCATATACTTAAACGATATATATGATGAAGTGAAGAACTCCTGCCTAGTAGATATGCATCACATGTTTTAAAGAAATCGAATTGAAAATACCAATATCAAATCCGTGGCAGGAATGGAGGGTGTTCTTGTATTCAGTTCGCCTCAGTTCATCGGCGTCCGGATTTTCCGGTGTTCTGATACTACGACAAATTGTTTTTTTAATCACTGAATAATGATTGTTCAACAATGGTTATTTCGAGTGTGTCAATAAAAGTAATATGCCAAGC
>CAZBUP010000024.1:17048-18519 GCA_964495145.1 uncultured Staphylococcaceae bacterium
GAACCGACTTCTAAATATTCGCTTTGGCCCGGATCAAGCATGATATGAATCCCAGTTGGTACGATTTCGGATGAACTAATACTAGAGTTGTCTGAAACACTGGAAGTATCACTATATTCACTAGTAGTTATTGATGAAGAAATAGTTATTAACGAAGTAGTTATTAATGAAGAAGTCGATGTACACGAAATCAACATCATGATTGAGATGACGAGAACCGATACACACTTTCTTTTCAAAGATACCTTTGTCATGAGTTTTCCAATCGATCTATCCATAGATTATGAGTACATCTTATAGGAATAAAGCCGATTCAGAGTAATCAACTCTATTACCATCATACAAGCAAACGTAAGGAATTTTGCCAGAACCATTAGGGAAATCGAAATTAAAAAATAAACACTCGACATATACTTTTATTCCCCTTTTAACCCCTATTAAATAAAAAAATGCCGTTTCGGACAGCATTAGTTTAATCATGGTGCAGGTAGAGAGAATTCTTAACCCTTTCGTTCGCAATCGTACGGATAAGTGGTTTAGATGGTTAAATATCGTCTACTACGATGTAAATGGCATTGCCCTTGGCACCCCTTTGTTCGGAAATGGTTGTTGGAATTCGTATTTTTGCCTGATTCCTATGCCACCAGTTATGAAATGAGATCCAACCTCGGATATAGACAATGAGCTCGAGATATCACATTAGTCAGTTTCCTTATTCGCCAGAAATGCAAATACTACAACATGGTTTATAGACATAATGATTCAGAGAAAATTTTCAAAATTTCTTTCAGGTCGCCTGCACTATACCTTGTAGAAATACAATATACTTTTACTAATCCATGAAGCAAAATCTACAAATAATCCCATCTTACCAACAAATACAACTTTTTATCGACCAAATTGAGGAGCACATAAGATCCAAATATCTCCATTTTCGTCACGTTGAAAGGCAACTTAGAGGAATTCGCATAGTTTTTTCCGTAAATAAAAATGAATGGGGTGCCGTCATAGTAAGGGATTATGACTACTACATTCAGGTTGGTTTGAATAAATATTTAGACTACCTAGACGAGACTATATGGAGAGAATTGAGGTACCTACCAATATTCAAATTAGAACAAACGACATATGATTTAATTTACCAAAATGAAAAAGAACGTATCATAAATTATCTCAACAAAAATGAAACACTAAAGAGCATTAACTCGCGTAGAACTAGAAATCTCGTCATTCATAAAAACGAGATAATGGAATTGATTTATGACTTACGTAACAAAGATTTGATATTCTTTTCACATTTTCCCTTTTCGGACATTGAACACGACACAAACAGAAAATATACGGAGCAAGTATGCGTAGATATTCTACTCGACTTCAACAATAAACGAGCCCATTTCATTGAGATGCTCAGTAATCCATATCACAAAAGTCATATCAAATCATACAAAAGATACATCGATATTCTTAATGG
>CAZBUP010000025.1:0-17411 GCA_964495145.1 uncultured Staphylococcaceae bacterium
GATTGCCAATCGTCGCTTACACCAAAGACGAGGAATTCCTCGATCGTTACGCGGCCATGAAAGCCGAAAGCAAAGTGGCGAGCGAAGCTCGGGCCAACCCGGCTCCCGCCGCGGCCCCGGTGGCCCCGGTCGCTTCCGAAAGCATCAAAATCGAAGTGAAGACCGAAACCTCGGTCATCAAAGAAAAGACGACTCATTCGGCCAAGAAGGAAGTCGCCCCCCAAGAAGGCGAGGAATAATCAATGTCCCAAATCATCGATCTCATCAAAGTATTGCGCGAACGGACCGGTGCCGGCATGATGGACTGCAAACGGGCGCTTGAAGCCAGCGAGCTGGACATCACCCGTGCCATGGACTGGCTCCGTGAAAAAGGCATTACCAAAGCCGCCAGCAAATCCGTCCGCATCGCGGCCGAGGGCATCACCCACATCGTGAGCGAAGCCTCGCGTTCGCTCGTGCTGGAAGTCAACTGCGAAACCGACTTCGTCGCCCGCAGCGACGCGTTCGTGTCTTTGGTCGACACCATCGCCAAGACGCTGATCAGCCACCAAGCGGCCACGATCGAAGAAGCCAAAAACCTCGTCGCCCCCTTGATTACCGAGGCGACCATGAAGATCGGCGAAAAGATCGATCTTCGCCGTTATGAGATTCTTGAAGCTCTATCCGGCCAAGTGATCGGATCTTACATCCATATGAACGGCAAGCTTTCGACCATCGTCTTGATGACGGGGGCCGACCAAACCTTCGCCGACAATTTGGCCATGCACATTACCGCCAACAACCCGCGTTTCATCGATAGCCTCAGCATTCCGAAAGAGGCCCTTGAGCATGAAACGAAAATCCAAAAGGAAATCGTCGCCCAAGACGAAAAGCTCGTCGGGAAACCGGAAGCCGCCTTGGCTAAGATCGTCGAAGGAAAAGTCAGCAAGGCCTTCCGCGATTCGACCTTGACCGAGCAACCGTACCTGATGGACGAATCCGGCGCCAGCGTCGGTTCCATCCTTGCCAAGTTGAATCTCAAAGTCCTGAAGTTCGTCCGCTACGCCGTGGGCGAGGGGATTGAAAAGCGCGTTGACAACTTCGCCGAAGAAGTCATGGCGCAAATAAAATAACACTCTTTTGAGTGTTTTTTTTATAATAGTAAAAGGAGCGTAGATTTATGGGTCATTATCATCGCATTTTAATCAAACTGTCCGGCGAAGCCTTGGCCGATAAGGAAGATCGGCTGATTTTAGGGGCCGACAATCTCGGCATCGTGGCCGATTCGATCCGGAAAATCGCCAACGAGAACGTCCAAGTCGGAGTCGTGATCGGCGCCGGCAACATTTGGCGCGGCAAGTCGGCTTCCAAAATCGGCATCGACAAAGCCACGGCCGATTACATGGGCATGCTCGGGACCATCATCAACGCAATGGCGCTTCAAAGCGCGCTTGAAAACATCGGGGTGCCGACCCGGGTCTTGTCGGCCATCGAAGTCAAATCGGTCGCCGAGCCCTACATTCGGCGCCGGGCGATCCGCCACTTGGAAAAGGGGCGCGTCGTCATCTTCGCCGGCGGAACCGGCAATCCTTATTTCACCACCGACACGACGGCTAGCCTTCGGGCCATGGAAATCGAAGCCGACGTGATCTTCATCGCCAAAAACGGCGTCGACGGCGTCTATACCGCCGATCCGACCGTGAATCACGACGCCACCTTGATCAAAGACATCACCTACGAAGAGATGCTGCGGCGCAACCTCAAAGTCATGGATTTGACCGCCATCTCGTTGATTCACGACAAAGACATCGAAATCCGCGTCTTCGACATGAACGATCCGGAAAATTTCATGCGGGCCCTTCACGGCGAAGCGATTGGATCCATCATCAGAAAGGGTTGATAGTTTATGGATGAACTGACCTTAGAAGCCCAAAGCCGCATGGAAAAATCGATTGAAGCCCTTCACGCGAACTTCAACACGCTGAGGACGGGCCGGGCCAATGCCGCCTTGCTCGACCGCATCGAGGTCGATTATTACGGCGACAAGATCCTCTTGAACCAAATCGCCTCGGTATCGGTCCCCGAACCCCGGCAACTCCTGATCAAACCCTACGACCGCAACGACGTCAAATCGATCGTGGCCGCCCTCTCGCAAAGCAACATCGGCATCAATCCCATCAACGACGGCACCTCGATCCGATTGGTCTTGCCCCCGCTGACCGAAGAACGCCGCCGCGACCTCGTCAAGCAAGCCAAACGCTTCGCCGACGAATGCAAGGTGGCCATCCGCAACGTCCGCCACGAGCATCTCGACCTCTTGACCGACGATGAATATTCGGAAGATCTCCGCAAACGGATCACGGCCGAAATCCAAAAAGCCACCGAAGAGGCGAGCCTCGCCGTCGATGAGGCCTTCAAGGAAAAAGAAACCGAAATCATGACGATTTAATCGTCATGTTTTCTTTTTATCGATCGGAAACCCGGGCGATAGTTCGTGCCCCAACCGCCATAAGTAATGTATAATAAATGGTAATCGCATGGACATGACCGCCTCCAAAAAACCTATCGCGCCGACCCCCGACGGAAATCCGGCTTTCGGCATCCGCCACGTCGCTTTCATCATGGATGGCAACGGCCGTTGGGCCCAAGCCCGCAACCTGCCGCGCCACAAAGGCCATCAGGAAGGTTTCAAGCGGGTGCGGGAAATCGCCAAGGCTTGTCGCGATTTGTCGATTGAAACCATGTCCTTGTACGCCTTTTCGACCGAAAATTGGAAACGACCCCAAGAGGAAATCGATTTTCTCTTTGATTATCTCGACTACTTTTTGAAAAAAGAGATTCCCAATCTTATCAAAGACGATTGCCGACTGGTGGTGTCCGGCGACATGTCGCGTTTGCCAGAGCACTCGATCAAAGCCCTGACCAAGGGCTTGGCGGCGACTGCTCATTGCCATACTTTTACCTTAAACATTTGCCTCAATTACGGAAGCCAACAGGAAATCGTTCGGGCGGCCCAAGCGCTGGCCCTGGCCGTCCAAGCCGGAGAACTATCGCCCGAGCAGATTGACGCGACGATGTTCGAATCGAAGCTGTACACGGCCGATTTACCTCCGGTCGATCTATTGATCAGGACGTCAGGAGAAGTCCGATTGTCAAATTTCATGCTCTATCAATTGGCCTATGCCGAGATGATCTTCACAACGACCCGCTGGCCCGATTTCAAGAAAGCCGAACTATTAAAATCCCTTGAGGAATATCACCTGCGCAACCGCCGCTTCGGAGGCTTATGACATGAATCCCATCAATCGCGAAACCCAAAAGAAAATGAGCAACCGCATCGTGGTCGGCATGATCTTGGCCGTGATCGGTTTGCCGTTACTATTCCTCGGTGGCTGGTACGTCCTCGGGTTCATGGCCTTAGCCCTCTTTTTTGCCGTTCACGAGTTCACCAACGCCCGACCCCACAACCGCTACAACATATTGATCCATGCCTTTATCATGGTGATGACCTATTCGTTCGTCTATTGGGTCTTTGTCAAGAGCAACCTGAACGAACATGGTCTCGACTTGGCCGCGTGGAGCCTCAACAGCGGCTTGAAGTCGCTGGAGGTGTCGACCATTGGCATCGCGGTGACGGTAGCCGTGCTCTTTTTGAGCAGCATCATGGACAAAAACTTCACGATTGACGACGCCACCTATTTGATTACGATGGTGATTTTGATCGGTTTGGCGGCCCAATCGATTTTGTTCCTGCGCTTTTTCCCGGGCTTTTCCTATGACGAATGGGCGATTACCATTCCCTGGTGGCAATCGAGCCTGCTCGTCTTCTACGTATTCATCGGCACCTTCATGTCCGACATTGGGGCCTATTTCATTGGGATCTTGTTCGGTCGCAATAAAATGAACCCCCGGATTAGCCCGAAAAAAACCTGGGAAGGTTTCTTCGGCGGCGTGGCCTTCTCGGCCCTGTCCTCGATGGCCTTTGGCCTGATCGTGGCGGCCACCGGCCATCCGATGCTGCCCTTTCTCAGTCTCGACGAATGGTATTGGGTCGTGATCTTGTCCTTGACGATGCCCCTGATGGCCAATTTGGGCGATTTCCTTTTCTCGGCCATCAAACGGCACTTTGACATCAAGGATTACTCGACTATCCTTCAAGAGCACGGCGGTATTCTCGACCGGATCGATTCGCTCCTGATGACTTCGCTTTACGTGGCCATTGTCGTCACCTTCATCAATACGGGATGGAACCTGTTGGCATGACCAGCATCTGTTTACTGGGAGCCAGCGGATCGATTGGACGGCAGACCCTCGACGTGATCGAGGCCTTTCCGGGCCGATTGTCGCTGACGGCGTTTTCCCTCGGCGACCGCATCCATTTGATCGACGGCATTTTGAAGCACCATCGCCAAGTGACGGCCATCACCGTCAAGGATCCGGCCGTGGTTGAAGCATTGAAGCAAAAATACCCGCAAATCGCCTTCTTTTCTGGCGATGAAGGCTTAATTGATATATTGAAGCGTTTTCCGGCGGCGATGGTCGTCAACGCCCTGGTGGGCTTCGTCGGATTGGCGCCGACCATCTACGCCCTCGAGCACGGGATCGACGTGGCCTTGGCCAACAAGGAAGCCCTCGTGGTCGGGGGACCATTGGTCAAAGCCGCCCAAGCCGCCGGCCATAGCCATCTCTATCCGATCGATAGCGAGCACGTCGCTTTGGATAAATTACTGGCCCACGAAAAGCGAAGCCAGGTCCGTCAACTGATATTGACCGCCAGCGGGGGTCCGTTTTATCAAAGGGACCGAGACCAGCTTAAACGCGTCACGGTAGCCGAGGCCTTGGAACATCCGACTTGGTCGATGGGACCCAAAATCACGATTGATTCGGCCACGATGATGAACAAAGGCTTCGAAATCATCGAAGCCCATTACCTATTTGATTTCCCCCTTAAAGACATTGACGTGTGGATCCATCCGACTTCGAAGATCCATAGCATGATTCAGCTCGTCGACGGGACGCTATTAGCCGATGTCGGCTTGAACAACATGCACATACCGATCGCCTATGCCTTATTTAAACGCAAACGGGTATATCTCCCATTCTTGAAATATGAGCCGAGTCCCGATACGTTAGGATCCTTGGAACTGCGCCGGGTGGTTCCGGAACGGTTCCCGGCCTTGGCCTTGGCGCGGGAAGCCGCCCGCGTCGGCGGAACGCTGCCGGCGGTCTTGAACGCCGCCAATGAAATCGCGGTGCAGGCCTTCCTTCAGGGCGAATTGCGCTTCGACCACATCGAAGCCGTGGTCGAAACCTTGATGAACGCCCACGCGGTCACCACCAAACCGACCCTTGAAGATCTCGTCAAAGCCGATTACTGGGCCCGGTCCCGTGCCCGTCAATTGATTAAGGAGTGGCAAGCATGAACATTTGGACGTTTCTATTATTTATCGTTTCCCTCGGGGTGTTGATTTTCATCCATGAGCTGGGTCATTTCACCATGGCAAAGTTATTCAACGTCTACGTCAAGGAATTTTCATTGGGCTTCGGACCCGTCATTTTCAAACGCAAAAAGGGCGAGACCCAATATTCGATTCGGGCCCTCCCTCTGGGCGGCTACGTGTCGATGTACGGCGAAGAGACGGTCGAAGTCGACCAAACCATTCCGAAAGAACGCAGTCTCCTCGGCATTAAAAAATACAAACGAGCCTTGATCATGTCAGCCGGCATCCTGCTGAATTTCGTCTTGGCGTTTTTGCTATTCTTCGTTTCCAACGTCGCTTTTGAACAAAAGGAATTCCGGCGCAACGTCAACGTCGCTTCCGGGAGTCCGGCGGCGTTATCGGGATTGGTCTCCAGCAGCGAGGATACGCCCATCAAGATCGATTTCGATCTGGTCGAGGTCGGCAACATCCCAGTCGTCATCCCCGACGCCGAGACGACCTATTACCTGAAGTTCGTCGGCTTCTCGAGTTATGACGACGAATTCATCGACGGGGTCGTCTTCGCCTACACCGAGGGGGGCCAGTCGATTGTTTATGAGCCGGATTCACTCTCGGATTCGGCCACGTTTGATTTGCCGATCCAAACTTATAGTAGCGCCACCGAATACGTCGCCAGCACGGTAACCATCACCGTCAACGCGGTCGCGTCCGGGGACGAATTCGTTTGGGAAGATACCGGCATCAACCTTCTGCACACCTATTGGTACACCTTCGGCGAAGCCGTGCAGGCCTCGGGCCGGCAATGGGTCGAAGGAACGACCTTGATCGCTCGGGCGATCGGCGGCCTGTTCGTCGGGCAGGGATTGGATGACGTCGGGGGCATCATCGCCATCTTCGACACCTCGGCGACCGTCTTTCAAAGTTTGGGCCTCGGCCCCTACATTTACATGTGGGGTCTGATTTCGGTCAACTTGGCTTTGTTCAACCTTTTGCCGTTCCCGGGTTTGGACGGCTGGCATCTATTGGTGATCACCGTGGAAGGGGTCACCCGCAAGGAAATTCCATCCAAAATCAAGAATATCGTTTCCACGGTCGGGCTCCTGCTGCTTTTGAGCCTGATGATTTTACTGGTCATCAAGGACATTTGGACGCTTTTCTAGAGGTTAGCCATGGATAAGGTGATGATTCGTTTTTTGACTTCGATTGGTTTGCGCGACCAGGAACGCTTCGACCTTTCGTTTGACCTCGTATCACGAAATCCCTTCAAAAAAGAGCAGATCGACATGGTCATCGTCAAGGACGAACCGTGGAACTACGAGTTATTGGCCGAGTTCCTCGAGGCCATATACCGCATCAACTACCCATGCACGTTCCGTTTTTCCTATAAGCGGAAACCGACCACCAACGACATGCTGCGCCTGTTCGACCATTTTTATCAGGTCAATTACCGGATGCCGCCGGAATTCCTCTATCATAGCAGCGACACCGCCCTCATCTTCGAATACGAATCGGAAGCGGTCAAATCCAGCCACGACGAGAAATTCGCCAAATTCCAGGAACTACTTAAATTTATCAACTACGAGGTGGTCCTTGAGCACATCGTGGCCACGCCGATTCTCAAGGCCGACCAAAAGGTCGTCACCCGGTTGAACAAAAAAGCCGAGCGGGTCATCGATCTTGACGAAGACAATCCCTTCATCGACAACGACGAAACCCACGAAGAACGGCGCGGCGTGGCGGAAAACGCCCTATGTAACGAACTGGAAGACAATTACAAGCGCATGGAAGAAGACCGGCGCCAAAAGAACGTCTTCAAGCGTGGCGATTACCAAACGGTCCCAATCCAAGATTTCGCTTTGATGACCGGCAACGTCGACTTCAACGGCCGGGTTTTTTCCGTCAATCGGTTTGAAACCAACCGCGGGGTGGCCATCTTCACGTTTGGGATCGGCCATGACGGCCACGCCATCGACGTCAAGGCGATCGAAGATAAGCGCAATCTTCAAGCCGACAAACTCGATTTGATCAAAATCGGTTGCCATGTCCGCGTGCGCGGAGCGACCGCCAACGATAAATATTCTAACGAATTGATGGTGATGGCCCATTTCGTCGATTTGATTCCGAGTCCGCCGCTACGAACCGACGAGAGTCCAAAGAAACGGGTCGAACTGCACCTGCATACCAAGATGTCGGCCATGGATGCCGTCGGCGAAATCGACGAATACTGCCGCTTGGCCGCCCATATGGGCCATCAAGCCATCGCCATCACCGACCATGGCGTGGTCCAGGGGTTCCCCGATGCCCAAAAAGCCGCCAAGAAGTACGGCTTGAAAATGATCTATGGCGTCGAAATGTACATGATCGACGACGATCCCGGCTACATCATCAACCCGTCTCCCGCCTCTTTGGCTGACAGCACCTACGTCGCTTTCGACCTAGAGACGACCGGTTTGTCGATCGAAGACGACCGCATCATCGAATTCGGGGCCGTCAAGATTCAAAAAGGCTTGGTGGTCAGCACCCTCGACATCTTGATCGATCCCGGCATCAAACTCGGCAAGAAGACGATCGACATCACCAACATCACCGATGCCATGCTCAAGGGCCAACCGCGCCTTGAGGATGCTTTACCCCGCATTATGTCATTCATCGGGAACGACATTCTCATTTCCCACAACGCCAAATTCGACTACGGATTTCTTAACGAAGCCTTGCTGCGCCACGGCCATCCGCGCTTGGCCAATCCCGTCATCGACACCTTAGCCTTGTCGCGCAACCTGTTTGCCGAAGCCTCGTCGCACCGCTTGGGCTCGTTGGCCCGCAAGGTCGAAGTCGTTTATGAGGAAGGAAAAGCCCACCGAGCCGATTATGATGCCCAGGTGTTGGCTCAGATTTGGAGCGCGCTTCTAACGAAAATCCAGGCATTGGGCCTAAAAACCCACGCCGACATCGCCCGGATTCCCCAACCGGAGGCCATGCTGAAGAATATCTTTCCATATCACGTCATTGCCCTGGCCAAAAACGCCAAAGGCTTAAAAGACCTCTTTAAGCTCATCTCGCTCTCGCATACCGAATATTGGTCCGACGTTCCCCGGATCCCACGTTCGAAAATCAACCAGTTTCGATCTGACCTTTTGATTGGCAGCGCCTGCTATAATGGCGAGCTGTTCGAACTGGCCAATACGCGAACCCAAGCCGAGCTCGATGAGGCCGTGCCTTTCTACGATTACGTCGAATTGCAGCCAAAGGAAAACTACCGTTGGCTTATCGACATGGACCAGATCACCCCAGAACGACTCGACATGATCTTAAACCGCTTGTCGGCTGCCGCCGATCGGCACCATAAGCTGCTGGTGGCCACCGGCGACGCCCATTACGTCAACCCCGACGAGAAGATCTACCGCGACGTGTACGTTTACGCCAAGGGCCTCAAAGGCGTCAACCACCCGATGATGCCCTATAATCGCGATACCCGGCCCCCGTTTGAAAATCCCGACCAGCATTTCCGCTCGACCAGCGAGATGCTCGAGGCTTTCGCCTGGCTCGGCGCCGACCGCAGCCATGAAGTGGTCATTTCTAACACGCAGGCCTTGGCGGCCCTGATCGAACCGATTGAACCGATCAAAGATAAACTCTATACCCCGAACATTCCCGGTTCGGAAACCTATTTAAAAGACATTTGCTATCAAAAAGCCCGGCAAATCTATGGTGAAACCTTACCTACGATCGTAGCCGACCGACTGGAGGCCGAGCTGAGCGGCATCATCAAGAACGGCTACTCGGTCATTTATTACATTGCCCACAAAATCATCAAAAAAGCCAACGAAGATGGTTTCATCGTCGGGTCGCGGGGTTCGGTCGGGTCAAGTTTCGTGGCCACGATGGCCAACATCACCGAAGTCAATCCTTTGCCGCCCCATTATGTGTGTCCCAATTGCCGCCACAGCGATTTCACCGACGTCAAAGGGGTCCGTTCCGGTTTCGATCTACCCGAGAAACTTTGCCCTCAATGCCTGACGCCGATGAACCGCGACGGGCAAAACATCCCGTTTGCGACTTTTTTGGGTTACGAGGCCGAAAAAGTGCCCGACATCGATTTGAACTTCCCGCCCGATTACCAATCGCGTGCCCATGAATATACCCGGGAACTACTCGGCTTCGATAACGTCTATCGGGCCGGCACCATCGAAACCGTGGCCGAGAAGACGGCATTTGGCTATGCCAAAGGCTATTATGAACGACGAGGCTATGACCTTGAAAAAGTCCGTTCGGCCGACATTGCCTATTTGGCGGCCGGTTGCCAAGGCGTCAAGAAGACGACCGGACAGCACCCCGGCGGCCTCGTCGTGGTCCCGACCGGCTTCGACGTCTACGATTTCACCCCGATCCAATATCCGGCCGACAAGAGCGAAGGCAATTCGATGACGACCCATTTCGACTTCCACGCCATCCACGATAACGTCTTGAAACTCGATCTATTGGGCCATGTCGACCCCTTGGCCTTGAAGATGATGTCCGATTTGACCGGGATCAAGCTGGAAGACATTCCCTTGAACGACCCCGAGGCCTTATCGCTATTTTCAAGCGAAGCGGCTTTGAAACGTAAAATCAAGAATCTGCGCGGCCTCGATAACGGGGCCCAGGGTATTCCCGAGTTCGGGACTAATTTCGTCATGGGGTTATTGAACGCCACCAAGCCGAAAACCTTCGGGGAGCTGGTCATCATTTCCGGTTTGTCGCACGGGACCGACGTCTGGCGCGGCAACGCCGAGCAATTGATCAATGCCGGGGTCGCCCAATTGACCGAAGTGATCGGGTGCCGCGACGACATCATGACCTATTTGATCGAAAAAGGCGTCCCGGCCAAGACGGCGTTCGCCATCATGGAAGACGTCCGCAAAGGCAAGAAAGTCAAACCGGAGTTCGCCGCCATCATGACGGCGTGTCACGTCCCCGATTACTACATCGAATCGTGCAACAAGATCAAATACATGTTCCCGAAAGCCCACGCCACCGCCTATGTGACGATGGCGGTCCGGGTGGCATGGTTCAAAGTCCATTACCCGCTGGAATATTACGCGACTTTCTTTTCGCTTCGGGCCAAGCAGTTCGACCTTGAGACGATGATGAAGTCAGCCCAGGACATTTACACGAAACTCGATAACGACCGATTGATGAACAAGACCCAGCGCATCAAGCTGAAGCCCAAAGACGAAGAGATCCTTTACACCTTGCAGATGGCCTTGGAAATGGCCGAGCGCGGCTATCGGGTCGCCAATATCGATCTGGACCGGTCCGACGCTTCCCTTTTCTTGGCCGACCATGAAAACAACGCCTTAATCCCGCCCTTCGTGGTCGTCGACGGCATCGGGCTGAATGCCGCTAATTCGATTGTGCTTGCCCGCCAAGAACGACCGTTCTTATCGCGGAGCGACCTCCTCGAACGGACCAAATTGTCGGCGACCAACCTTGAGGATCTGGCCAAGCTTAAAGTCTTGGATCACTTGGACGAGTCGAATCAAATTTCGCTATTTTCATTTGACGGTTATTAATATACAATATTAGGGCTATGCTTAGGCATAGCGCATCGGGACGTAGCGCAGCTTGGTAGCGCGCTTGCTTCGGGAGCAAGAGGCCGTGGGTTCAAATCCCATCGTCCCGACCATTCACACCTTAAGCCGACCCCGGCTAAATCAACCTATAGGAGCGACGACATGACGCGTTACGACATCACTGACCAAGACCGCGAACTGATCGCGGCCGCCTTGGACGTCCTGCGATGCAATTTTGATCCCATCAATCACGGCGTGGGCGCCGCCGTCCGAACCAAGGACGGGACCATCTATTCCGGCATTAACTGCGACGGGATCCACGGGTCCTGCGCCGAATACATCGCCGTCGGCCATGCTTATTCCTCGGGCCAGCGCGACTTTGTCACGATCGTGGCTACCCAAGAAGAAGCCCCCAACCACGTAGTATCCCCCTGCGGCAACTGCCGCCAAATGCTATTAGAATATGCGCCTGACATCCTCGTCATCTTGAATGACGAACATGGAAAACTGATCAAAGTCTCCGTCAAGGATTTATTGCCCCTTGCCTGGAAACCGGACCACGGGTTATAGTATGGATTTTCGCAAGCGACAAACCATTGGCGAGGAAATCGCCAACGCCGTTTCCCATGGCGTGAGCGGGTTATTCGGCATCGCCGGATTCGTCTTGCTCCTCGTCAAGGCCCGCGGCGGGGCGGAAATCGCCAGCGCGATCGTCTTTGGCCTGGGCATGATTTTCTTGTACACCATGAGCGCCCTTTATCACGCCCTGCCTCGCGACGGGAAGGCCAAGCGCGTCTTTAAAAGGTTCGACCATATTTCCATCTACGTCTTGATCGGCGCCACCTTCGCCCCGATTTTCATCATGGTGATTCCCAAACCGATGGGCTGGATCTTATTGGCGGTCCAATGGGCGATTATCGTCCTCGGGATCGTCTTTAAAGCCGTCAAGGTCTACAAGTTCCAGTTTGTCCACCTGATGGCCTATCTTTCGCTTGGTTGGTCGGCCCTCGGCCTTTTCGGACCGTTGTACGCCCAGTCCTCGCCGGCGTTTTGGTTAATCCTGGCCGGAGGCATCTCCTATACGATCGGGGTGTTTTTCTACGCCACGAAGCTGTTTAAGTTCTCGCATTTCATTTGGCATCTGTTCGTCTTCGGCGGAACGCTATTGCACTTCTTTGCCATTTTCCTTTTCCTGTTTTAAAAAAACAGGCCGAAGCCTGTTAGTGATCATTGGATAGCTGTGATTATGAGTAGACGGCGTTTTTGCCGCGGTCTTTGGCCTGGTACATGGCCCGATCGGCTTTGCGAACCAAAGAATCGACGGTATCGCCCTCGACCCAAGCGGCGACCCCAAGGCTGATCGTGAAACGGATTTTGCCATCGAAGGCATAATGTTCGATCATGTGGCGGAGATCGTCGGATATCCGCGCTGCGGCAACGATGTCGGTATGCGGGCAAATAATCAAGAACTCTTCGCCTCCCCAGCGTCCGATGATGACGTTGGCCGGGAGGTTCTTTTTCAAAAGATAGGCACCTTGCATCAAGACCGAATCGCCGACTAAATGGCCGAAGGTGTCGTTGACCCGTTTGAAGTCGTCGACGTCGATCATGATGACCGACAAAGGTTTATGGGTCTGTTCGGCCCGTTTGATTTCATTTTCCAGTTCATCATCGAGTTTCAACCGGTTGTATAGCGCCGTCAGTTTATCGGTTTCCGACAATTTGCGGAGTTCAGAGTTGCTGCGCTGCAATTCACGTAAAGTATCCATGCGCGAGAATTCATAGTAGCGGACCAACAAACCGCAGGCGATGAACGAGCCCAAGATGTTGGCTAAGCTATTCACGTCGAGATAATCGGGCGACAAAGTTGGCGGGTAAACGTACAGCGAGACGATGAAGAAGACGAAGAAAGCGCTGGAGACGATCGATCCGAAAATCCGGCCCAAGATGAAATAAGTCACCGGCGGGATCAATAAAGCCCACATGAAGATGAAGTAGCTGTTTTGGTCGATCAGAATCACGGTGATGATCATGGCCAAAAAGAGGATCTCGACGAGAATGGAGGTCACCAGAAGGTTGTGGGTTTTCTTAAAGTAAATCAATAAGCCGATTGACATCGCGGCAGTGCTGAATTGAATCAGGCTGAGCTGAAGGTCCTGATTGAATAAAAGATTGAAAAGAGAATAAATCAATGTTCCCAACGCTAACATGGTCAAAGAAAAATTGACGGTGATCACGCGCCGGTAATCGGAATTTTCTTTCGTGAAGTGATAGTTGTTGGTCAACCATCGGGACCAGAATTTCTTCATGGCTTTCGTTGTGGTTCCTTATTGAGGAGGGCTATCGTTGATATATTGTAAATAATATACTATTATTTTGCAAATCATTGCGGAAATCACTATAATATTTTGGCCTCGATTAGTCCCATTTTCCAAAGATTGATCGGCAAGGGTGTCCATTTATGGTCTTTACGCTTGTCGTTGTCGCCTTAACCGTCGCCTTGATGATCGCTTCGATCATCTTTTTCCCGACCTTGACGATCAAAAAGACCAAGTTCTCCCCCTATTGGCTCATCGCTTTGACGGGGGTTCTTGCCTTGATGATCGGCGGTGCGCTTCGCCCCGACGAGCTCGTCGAGGGCATCTTCGGGCAATCGTTGATCAATCCAATCAAGATATTGACGTTATTCTTATCCTTCACCGTTTTTTCGATTTACTTGGACGAAATCGGATTTTTCGCTTACGCGGCTTCGCTTGTAGCCATGAAGGCCAAAAACTCCCAATCGGCGCTATTCCTGGCCTTTTACCTTTTAACGTCGGTGCTGACGGTGTTCACCGCCAACGACATCGTGATTTTAACCTTGACGCCGTTCATCATCTATTTTGCCAAAAACGCCAAGATCAATCCGCTCCCGTACCTGGTGTCCGAATTCGTGGCCGCCAATACCTGGAGCATGCTATTGATCATCGGCAATCCGACCAATATCTATTTGGCCACTTCCTTCGGGATCGATTTCTTGACCTATTTCCTGAAAATGCTGTTGCCGACCTTGAGCACCGGTTTCATATCCTATCTAATGATGAGATGGCTGTTCCGGCGCTTCTTGAAGGAACCGCTCGCGGTAGGCGTTGCGCTCCCGGCCCCCGAGCGGGGTCTGATGGTCATTGGATTGGCCCATCTTGGCATTTCCACCCTATTGATTTCCATTTCGAGTTACATCGGTCTCGAGATGTGGATCGTGACCTTGGCCGGGTCCCTCTCTTTGATGGTGACGACCGTCGTCTATTGTCTGGTCAAACGCCAATCCTTAGCCATTTTATCGGGAGTGCTCAAGCGAGTCCCATATAGTTTGATTCCCTTCATGCTATCGATGACGGCGTTGGTCATCGGGGTTGATAAATACGGCCTCGCCCAATCCCTTGCCCGTTCATTAAGCGACATATCGCCATTGTTCAGTTATGGTTTTGTGTCCTTTTTCTTCTCGAATTTGATCAATAACATCCCGATGACGATTTTGTTCCGCGAGGTTTTGGCCGTCGATGCCAGCTTAAGCTTACCGGCGGTGTACGCTACCATCATCGGGAGCAATCTCGGGGCGATTCTCTCCCCGATTGGGGCCTTGGCCGGCATCATGTGGATGTCGATTCTCAAACGGGAAGGGATCCATTACGGCTATGGTTCGTTCATGAGGTATGGCTTGCTGATCTCTTTGCCCTTGATGTTGATCAGCCTTTTGGGCTTAAGCTTGCTTTTTTAGGTTTCAAGACCTAGAAATGTTGTTATATTAATAGTGTTGCGCTTGTAGCTCAGCTGGATAGAGCGTCACCCTCCTAAGGTGAAAGTCGGACGTTCGAATCGTCTCAAGCGCGCCAATGGAAAACAGTGCTTTGGCGTGAGCCGAAGCATTTTCTTATTGGGCTAATCGTTATTTTAATAACGATGAAGAGATGACAGGCATCTTATGTTGACGTGACAGTGGTATAATTTAACCATGTCAATGACCAAAAAATTAAAACCGCTGTTCAAGAAATTGGCGGCGATGGACAAAAAGCGCGGCACCGTTCAGGAGTTCGTCGAAAACGAATACATGGACGAAGAAGGCACGGCCATCATCAACATCAATTTGAAAAATGCCGACAACCTTTTTTCGCCTTATTCTGAAAAGAAGACTTTGAATCAGGAATTGATGCGCTACATCGATTCGCAGGCCGACCCGCTTCCGCCAGAGTTGCCCCTGGTCATCAATTTCATCGTCGATGACGTCAGCAAAGTCGACCAGGAATTCATCCGTCGCGCCATCAAGCGTTATTATTGGCTGTCTTATAAAGCCATGACCAAAGACTTGCGCCGCATCATGATCAACTCGTTGGTGTTCTTATTGATCGGCATCGGCATCTTGGCCCTTTACGAAACGCTGAATCGCTTGGACATCGACCTTTTCATCAACCCATTCATCCTGATTGCTTCCTGGGTCTTTATTTGGGAAGCATTCAGCAGTTTCATGTTCAACCGCCGCGAGAAACAAAGCGAGCGTGCCAACGAGGGCCAAATGGCCGTGGCCACGGTCCGTTTCGAGAACCGGGATCGCCAAAGCCAAGCATCCGTCGTTCCAAAAACCAATAAGTCCCATCCAGGCAAAACCTCCCGATAGTCCATTCGCATATTATGAAAAATGTTCGATAAATATCGATATTTTTAGTATTTGAATGTGATATTATTGATTTGCAACCGCCAGTTGCGGGCAATTGGCCCATTTGAAAAGCAGAGTTGGTGGTCGCAACCGAACCCGCTACCCTAAGATGATGGTGGTCGGAAGGAGAGACCGAACATGAACATTGAAATCGCGAATCGCTTAGTCGAATTACGCAAGAAAAACAACTTATCGCAAGAAGAATTAGCCTCAAAGTTAGGCTTGTCCCGGCAAGCCGTCAGCAAATGGGAACGGGCCGAAGCCTCGCCGGATACCGATAACCTGATTTGCCTCGCCAAAATCTACAATGTCTCGCTCGATGAATTATTAAAGAACGACGCGCCGGTGGAAGACATCATTGACGAACAACGCACCGACGATCATCCCGAGGAAGAATTCGGGACCGGATCCGAGGGGAAGCGCAAGAGTTTCGTCCACATCGGCGGGGACGGCATCCATGTCGTCGATGACAAGGAAGAAGTCCACATTTCCGGATTGGGCGTCAACGTTGTCGACGGGGACACCCACGTCCACATCGGTCCCGGGGGTTTGCGGATCGGCGACGCCAAAATCGAAAAGAAGTATCGGCGCGCCCGCGAATTAGTGTCCGGGTTATCGGCCCTGCTGTGCGTCATCACCTACATTTTGCTCGGATCGTTATTGCAGCTATGGCATCCCGGATGGATCATTTTCCTGGCGATTCCCATTTTGGAATCGATTGTGTCGGCCATCGCCTACCGCCGCATCACCAAACTCGCTTATCCGGTAATGGTCGCCGCCGCCTATTTATTGATTGGTTTCCTGGCCGGGGGCTGGCATCCGTGGTGGGTCCTGTTCATCACCATCCCGATCTTCTACATGGTTTTCAAACCGATTGAGCGCATATGGCTTAAAGACAAGACGGTCACCATCGACGACGTCGAGATTAAACTCGACGAGGTCGGCGAAGACCATAAGGACAAAGACTGAACCAAACTCCCGTCACCCGGGAGTTTTTCTTATGCTCGACTAATGGTCGTCAATCCTTTAAAATCAAATTAGGATATTCCACTCAAAGGGGAAAAACAATGAAGCGACTTTATAAAACTTTACTGTTACCTTTATTCGTCATCGCCGTATCTTCGTGCGATACCTTTGCAAATTCGATTCTAGGGAACCTTGGAAGTTCAAGCGCAACCTCGACTGCCAGCCAGGCCTCGTCGACCTCAAACGTCAACTCGTCGATTTCTAACCCCACGTCGACGGGCGCCCTCGACCCGACCGTCGCCGCCATGCTTGACATCCTTTACGACGCCGGTTATGCCGACATTGACCGCACCAATGATCAGGAAACTTGGGATTATCGGGAAGAGTTGTATTTCACCAATTACGGTCTGACCGTGGAAGTGGTTGGCTTTTATCAAGGTTACATTCCGGTTTATACCCGCTGGATGATGATGGATGTCTTTGCAACCGAAGACGATGCCGGCGAGGTTTTCTGGGCTTTGGTGGACGATTCCAGCGTGACCAATTACCTCCATATCGACGGGCCGGTCGTCCTGCAGACGGGGTCCGAGGAGACTTGGGATCTTTTTAACTAATCGCGCCGATTGGACAAAATCATTTTTTGAACTCAAACTAGTCGTTTTCCGTTGAAATCAGCCTCGGTCTTTGCTATTGTATTAAAGCAAATCGGGGCTGTAGCTCATCTGGGAGAGCGCTTCCATGGCATGGAAGAGGTAGCGAGTTCGATCCTCGTCAGCTCCACCA
>CAZBUP010000026.1:0-17272 GCA_964495145.1 uncultured Staphylococcaceae bacterium
GTGCGGGCTGAGTTATTCCATATTCCGGAAATCGCCGTCGACACCCACGTCGAACGGATTGCTAAACGGTTGGGTTTTGCCAAACTTGGCGACACCGTGGCCGTGGTTGAAAAAAAACTCCGGAAAATCTTACCTCCGGAGCGCTATATCAAAACCCATCATCAGATGATCCATTTCGGCCGCTATCACTGCCCGGCGCGAGGCATGCGCTGCTACGAATGCCCGCTTGTCGCCGATTGCCTCGAAAAGAACAAGAACTTAACGCGAAAAGAAAAGTGAGTCGACCGCTTTCAAGTAATCAAGGCGCGGGGCATAACCCATATCGATGAGGCATCCCCGTTCTTTGAAGAATGATAGCGGCAGCGATTGGCGAGCGGCCGTTTTCCGATAAGCGATTACGTCGCCGGCCGGCATCAGATAGGTTTGGTCAAGATTGACGAATTGAACGATGAAAAACGCCAACCCGCCCTGCGAAAGGACGTTTTCCAGATGTTTGAATTGATGGTCGCTGACGTTCGATAGCGGGAACGAAGATTTCGACAAGGTACTCTTGGCTTCGAAATCGAGGTATTTGCCTTGATAGATGCCGTTATAATCGGTGGTTGATTGCTTTTCAAAATAGGCGTCGGTAATCCGTGCCCCTTTTGAATAATCGACTTTGACAACATTGATGGGCGTCGGCCGCTTGGTGATGAGGGCTCGGCCTTGCTCGTTATAAAACCGATTGCTGAGGTTGAGCTCGTTTTCCAGTCCCATGCCCCGGTTGGCCGCATTGGGCGCCCGGGTGATTTTCTTCGCCTGATGGGGCGCAGCCACAATTCCGCCCGGATATTTGATCATCCGATGAATTCCTTGACCTTGCCCTTGAAGTACGCCGCGGTCACGTCTTCGTCCTTGATCAGCTTCTGGAGGACATCGAGAAGCGGGTCGGGCAAATGGCGCATTTGGGCGAGGACTTTGAGGTATTCGTCAAAAATGACCTCGGGCTGGGTAAAACAGCTTTTATACACTTTGATGAGGTTGGCGGCATCATCCAGCGGATCGTGGGCTTGGCCCTCGAACGATTGGCCGAACACTTTTAAATAATTGGTCAGTGAGAGCGGATTGTTCTTGTCGTCGCGGATGAATTGCCCAAGCACGGCCGACATGTCGACGTGGTATTTGGCCATGTGTTTGACGGCGGCTTCCTCGGCCTCCGGGCTATAGTGAAGCGATTGCATCAAAATGCGGAGGTCGTGGGTCCCGAAGGTGACGAAGGCCATCTTGGAGAAATGCGGTCCGCAATAATTCTTGATGGCTTTGATCGCCTCATCGTAACCGATGCCCTCGGCGGCAAGCTTTTCCTTGGTGATGCCGGTCAATTTCACGACGAAATTCCCAATCGTGTTCTTGGGTCGCACATAGCGTTTGATGCCTTTGTATTGGCGAGTGATCGTCCCGTCTTTTTTCAGGGTGACTTTGATGGCTCCAAATGCAATCATCTCATGGCTGAATTGGGTGCCCTCGAGATCCAAAAAAAGGAGGTGTTGGCGGTGGTGCAAATGCTTTTCGATGGCTTTCATAGATATCGTGATTAGTATAGCACTTAATAATAGCCGTCGAGCCGTCAAGATGACGGTCTTCTTCAAAAAGCCAAAATTGTAATCATGGCGGCATTGATATATAATATCAATTTGAGGTTATGAGACGATGATCCACAAAAACGGAATCACCAGCGCCGCCGTTCTCGAAAAGAAATTTCGCGCCAACGTCAAAGGCTATGACGCCGAGGAAGTCGATGCTTTCTTGGATCGGGTCATCGAGACGCTGGCCCGTTACGAATCTTTCGCAAAGGACGAGAGGCCGAGGCTTGAGAAAGCCGGTGCCCAATTCGATAAACTTTCCCAGCGCAATCAAGAGCTGGAAATCGAGCTGGCCGTCCTCAAGGATAAGTTCGCCGGTTTAGCCGCCAACGATACCTTGAACGTCAACCAAAATAACCTCGAACTCCATCGCCGGATTGGCCAATTGGAAAAAGCTTTGTACCAGCTTGGCCAAGATCCGACCAAAATCAAGTAGTTGCCGACCCAGACGATTGCTGGCATTAACCAGAGGAAAGTCCATGCTCGCACGGGCTGCGATGCCCGTAGTGTTTGTGCTAACGGAAACGATAACGTTAGGTATATGGGAGCATATAACGGCGGTGTAAGGCCTAAGTCGCAAGATATGGCGGCGCACCTGAAAGTGCCACAGTGACGCAGTCCTTGGGAAACCAAGGAGTGGAACGCGGTAAACCCCACAAGCGAGAAACCCAAATTTGGTAGGGGAAGTGGGCGGCCAGAAACGAATGGCCTCCCGCATGCACACGCATAGATAAATAATCGTCCGCGACAGAACATGGCTTATCGGGTCGGCTACTCCTAGGAGCATTTGAATGAATTTACCGAACAAAATCACAATTGGGCGCGTCGTCATGGTGGGCATCCTCATCATCCTATTGGTCTTGCCCTACAATCTATTTGGATGGATCGTTCCGGTTTACTCCGGAGACGTCAACCTGATTTACATTCTGGCGGCGATACTCTTTTTGATCGCCAGTTTTTCGGATTTTCTCGATGGCTACATCGCCCGGAAATACCATCTGATCACCGATTTCGGCAAATTCATGGATCCGGTCGCCGACAAAGTCTTGATCGACGCCAGCCTCCTCTTCTTGATGGTTGCTCCGGCTTGGGCCGGACCGAGCCAAATGACGATCGCCCCGGTGCTCGTCATCCTTTTCATCGCCCGCGATTTGATTGTCGACGCGATGCGACTGGTCGCCAGCAATAAGAAAATCGTCGTGGCCGCGAACATTTTCGGCAAATTGAAAACCGTCGCCCAAATGATCGCCGTCACGTTCGTGTTTTTGAACGATTGGCCTTTCTCGTTCCTGAATCTTCCCGTCGGACTTCGCGTCAGCGACTTCTTGGTCTATGTCGCCGTGGCCCTGTCAGTGTGTTCCGGCGTCATTTACGTCTACCAAAATCGAAAGGTGTTCAGCGATTGATGGGCACGGTGGCTTCCATCTTAAGGATGGCACGTTCCCAAGGGATGACGCTTGGGGCGGTCGAAAGCTTGACCGGGGGCTTGCTCTTAAGCGCTTTGACCGGGGTGTCCGGGGCTTCGAAGGTCGTCAAAGGGGGCCTCGTCACTTACACCGACGAGGAAAAGGAGAAGTTCCTCCACATCGCGAAAGCGCGGTTGCGCAAATACGGGGCCATCAGCGAGGAAATCGCCCATGACATGGCCAAGATCGGCCGCTATCGGCTCAATGTCGACCTCTGCGTTGCCTTGACCGGAAACGCCGGGCCGAAACCAAGCGAAAACAAGCCAATCGGCCTTTATTACCTGGCCGTGGCCACCGCCCACGAAGTCCAGGTAGCCAGATTTGAAGTGACGGGAACCCGGGCCCAGATCCGGCGCGCCTGTGTCAACCAAGCCTTGGCCGCGATTGAACGGCAGCTCAGGCAATCCCAAAAATAAATTCGTGTCAAAATCGGAAACATCCCGTTATTAATAAGAGAAAGGCAGCATCACCATGGCAAAAGAAACCAACACCAAAGAGGCCGCTTTAGAAGAAGCTTTGCACGCGATTGAAAAGATGTACGGAAAGGGTGCCGTCATGAAATTGGGCGAACGACCGAATACCGACATCGACACGATTCCTTCTGGATCGATCGCCCTCGATTTCGCATTGGGAGTGGGCGGATATCCCAAAGGACGAATCATCGAAATCTACGGACCCGAATCCAGCGGGAAGACGACGTTGGCGCTCCACGCCATCGCCGAAGCCCAAGCCCGGGGCGGACGGGCGGCTTTCGTCGACGCCGAACACGCCATCGACCCAGTCTACGCCAAACGCCTCGGCGTCAATATCGACGAATTGATCCTTTCGCAGCCCGACAACGGGGAACAAGCCCTGGAAATCGTCGAAATGCTAGCCCATTCTTCGGCCATCGACATCATTATCGTCGACAGCGTGGCGGCGCTCGTGCCCCAGGCTGAACTCGATGGCATCATGGCCGACAACCAAGTCGGTCTTCAAGCCCGGCTGATGTCCAAAGCCATGCGCAAATTGGCCGGCGTCTTGAACAAATCGAGTTGTACCGTCATCTTCATCAACCAATTGCGGGAAAAAGTCGGCATCGCCTACGGCAATCCCGAAGTTACAAGCGGCGGCCGGGCCCTCAAATTCTACGCCACGGTCCGAATCGACATCCGACGGGCCGAAGCCATCAAGGTCGGCGACCAAATCGTCGGCAACACCGTCAACATCAAAATCGTCAAGAACAAAGTAGCCCCGCCCTTCAAGTCTTGCAAAGTCGATCTCATTTTCGGGGAAGGTTTCTCAAAGACCGGCGAAGTGCTCGACCTAGCCACCGAAATGGGCATCGTCAAGAAGATGGGCTCCTGGTATGAAATCGACGGCACCCGAATGGGCCAAGGCCGCGAAACCGCCAAACAATTCTTGAAAGACAATCCCGAATTGATGACCCGCTTGATTGAAAAAATCAAAACCGGGGAAGTTGCTTAATGATATAGGAGCCGCCGGCTCCTTTTTCATAGTTAGCATCTTATCAAACCACGGGGTCCGTGATAAAATGACAAAAGAGGATTAATCATGGATTACAAGCGGAATTATCTCTACTTCAAAGATCCCCGGAGATTCAATTTCCTGTGGATGTTCTTTTTCCTGATCGTCGCCGGCGGGGCCGTCTACACCGGATTCGCCGCGTTAGTGACTCCGGCTTTGGTCGGTTATGGCCTCGGCGTCGTCTTTATCTTGATCGGTTTTGCCTTCGGGAAGATCTTTCCCCTGCGGTACCACATTAAAGACAGTTACATCGACAAGCAGATCACTTCCTCGGTCGCCATCTTCGAAAAAATGGCCTTGGACCAACTGAAAATCCAAGAAATCCAAAACGACCATCTGAAACGAATCCATTTCTATGATTTCACCGACGAGACCAAATACAAGGACGTTGAAGTCCTCTCGCGCGTCGGGCTCGACGAAAAGCGGCGTACCTCCCAATGCCGGTTGATTTGCTACTTTTTCCTGGAGGGCAAATTCATCGCCTACCATTATGAATTCTCATTAATCAAGCCTTGGTTGGCCGAAGGCTATACCAACTATTATTACAGCGAAATATCCACCAAGGAAGTTCATGAGGTGAACACCGAAGACAACCCCTACCTTCAAATGGTGGAAATCGTCAACAAGTAATCCTAACTCGAAAAGACCGGCAGATTGGCCGGTTTTTTTATTTTTCGGCGGCCGTAGTATTGTGATTGTCATGGGTTGTCCCCATAATAATGCCGTAGCCAAAATGCTCAACGAGGAGGAAAGCCATCCCATGTTACGCGAAGCGTTCCTCGCCGCCCTAGAAAAGGAACTGGCGAGTTTGAGTCCCCGTGCGCGCAAGCGCATCCTTGACGACTATCGAACCATGATTGAAAGAGCCGTTCGCGTCGGACGCGACGAAGACGAATTCATCGCCGGACTCGGCGCCGTCGCCGACATTGCCCAAAAGGCCATTCCGAACGTTCCCCCGGTCAATGAAGAACCCTTGTCGCTCAACGACCAACTGATCATGGCGTTGACCTATTTCATCGTCGGCATCATCGCCCTCGTTTTAATCGGGGTCGCCTTCGGGATTGGCAGCACCGCCCTGGCCTTATTGGCCTCGGGCATCGGCCGGCTGGCCCTAGAAGGCCGTTCAGTCACCGGTGGCAGTTTGACCCTTTACCTCGGACAAATCGCGCTGGCCGCCGGATTGATTATGATGCTGGTCGGCGGTTCAATCAAATTCACCGGTCTTTTGCGAAAACTCGTAACCCGGCTCCAAGTCAAACTGGGAGGGTCGCGCCATGAATAAAGTATTTATCGTCGGATGCATCCTGGCCGTAGGCGGCTTGGCCGCTTCGATCACCGGCAGCCTCGTCGACGGCAAAGAATTTTTCCCGGTGGTCACCGCCGGCGATTACACCGAAGCGACGCCGCACGTCGAAAACATCGTCGACGTCGATACCATCAGCCTCGATTTAAGCAATCGCTCGATCGACATCGTCACCGCGGATACCGACACCATCACCGTGGCCTATTATGAAGCCGAACACGATCAAATCGACGTCACTTTGACAAGCGGCGAATTGATTGTCGCCAGCCAATGGGAATCATGGTTTTCATTCTTCAGTTGGAATTGGATCATTTCCAATCCGGCGGTTTTGACCGTCACTTTGACGGTGCCGGAAAGTTCTTCCTTGTCGATTGAGGCGACGACCTCGAACGGAACCGTCGACGTCGACGAGTTCCTGTCCGTTTCCAATCTGGATTTAGCGACCTCCAACGGCGCCATCACCCTCGATGGGGTGGGGACGGGGTCCGATATTGACTTATCGAGCCGCAATGGGCGGATTGAGGTGTCGGACGTGACGGTTTCGGGAACGCTGGATATCGATACCAGCAACGGACGCATCGTCCTGGATGACATTGAGGTGCCTACCCTGTCGGCCCACACCAGCAACGGACCGATCGAAGCCGCGTCGATAACCAGTCAAGACACCCATCTCGACACCAGCAACGGCAATATCACGGCATCGTTCTCGGGCCAGCTCGACGATTACCGTGTCAATCTGGCGACCTCAAACGGTTCTTACTACATCAACGGGACCAAAGTGACCACCAACGCCTATAACACTCATTTGACCGAGCGGATTCGTTTGGAAACCTCGAACGGGACCATTCGTTTGAACTTCCTCGGCTGATCAAGCCGGTCGTGATATTTGTGCTTTTCTTTCGTGAGGTTTTTTGGTATTGTATTAATGTATCAATAGATACTTAATATACATTCAAAAATCGCCTTCTGAATTTCAAGCCATGCTTGTGCAACATAATTTGGGAACATCGCTTTTCTGCGAAACGATTTTTGGGTAATATGGCCTAGCCATTTTATTGTATTTATCGGTCGTGGCCGCCCAGCGGCCAAAAAAGAAAACGAAAGGAAATCATTATGTTAATCGTCTATGCAATGGAAACCGGGTTAGCCGTAGCCCTCATCCTGATTGCCCTTTTCGTCGGTCTCGGCGGTGGCATCGCCGCTTACGCCTTAGTCCCGTTCTTCAAAGCCAAACGGGCGACGCGTCAAGCCGCGAAGATCATCCGAGACGCCGAAATCCGCAGCGGACACATCATCAAGAACAGCCAATTGGACGCCAAGCAGCTGACTTACGAGATGAAACAGGAAGCCGAACGGGAAATCAAGGAACGGAAGGCCGAAGTGGCCGGTGCCGAGAACAAGCTGCTCCAACGCGAGCAAAGCATCGATCGCCGCGACGTCGCCTTGATCAGCAAAGAAAACCTCCTCGAAGAAAAATCCGACGCTTTGGCCGCCCGCGTCAAGGAAACCGAGAAAAAGGAAAAAGTCCTTCAGGAGAAACTTGATTCGATCATCACCGAACTCGAGAAAGTCTCTCAAATGTCGATTGCCGAGGCCAAAACCGAAATCATGGCCCGGGTCGAAAACAAACTCAGCAAAGAAATCGCCATCTTCATCAAAAACAAAGAAGACGAAGCCAAAGACACGGCCTTGAGCCAAGCCCAAGAAATATTGGGGATTACCATCAACCGTTACTCCCAAGAATTCACGACCGAACGGACCGTCAGCGTCGTGGCCTTGCCCAATGACGAGATGAAAGGCCGCATCATCGGCCGCGAAGGCCGCAACATCCGCAGCCTCGAACAACTTCTCGGCGTCGATTTGATTATCGACGACACCCCGGAAGTGATCACCGTCAGCAGTTTCGATCCGATTCGCCGGGAAATCGCCCGCAAAACGCTCGAAACCTTAATCAAAGACGGCCGCATCCAACCGAGCCGTATCGAAGAAGTAGTCGAAAAAGCCAAGAAAGAAGTCGACGAAACGATCAAAACCGCCGGCAAGGAAGCGGCTTTCCGCTTAGGCTTGCCGACGATCCATCCGGAATTGCTGACCTTGGTCGGCCGGATGAAATACCGAACCAGCTATGGTCAAAACGCCTATGACCACATCATCGAAGTGGCCAAATTGACCGGCATCATGGCGGCCGAACTCGGCTTGGACCAAACTTTGGCCAAACGGGCCGGCTTGCTCCACGATATCGGCAAAGCCATCGATTTTGAAATGGAAGGCAGCCACGTCGAACTGGGAGCCCGCTTCGCCAAGAAGTACGGAGAACCCGATGTCGTCATCAACGCGATCGAAAGCCATCACGGCGACGTCGACGTCAAATACGTCATCTCGAACTTGGTCATCGCCGCCGACACCTTGTCGGCCGCCCGCCCGGGCGCCCGCAGCGAAACGCTTGAAAATTACATCAAGCGCCTTGAACAATTGGAAAAAATCTGCAAGGCCCACGAAGGGGTCGCCCAAAGTTTCGCCATGCAGTCGGGACGCGAAGTCCGAGTGATGGTCATCCCCGAAAAGATCGATGACCTGGCCGCATACAAACTGGCCCGCGACATTCGAGAGCAAATCGAAAACGAGATGACCTATCCCGGTCAAATCAAAGTCTCGGTCATTCGGGAATATCGCGCGGTAGAAACCGCCAAATAACCCATGAAAAGAATTCTTTTCATCGGCGACATCGTAGGGCAAAAGGGACGGGAAGCCGTCTCTTTTCACCTCGCGGCCCTGAAAAAGAAATACCAACTGGATTTCGTCATCGCCAACGGGGAAAATGCCACCCATGGCAAGGGATTGATCCAACATCATTACGAGCGGCTCCTGAATGACGGGATCGATTGCATCACGCTCGGGAACCATTACGATGCCAAAAGCGAAATCCGCCACTATCTCGACGGGGCCTTGAGCCTCGTGCGACCCTTGAACCTCAAAAAGGAATACCCCGGCGTCGGCACGACCGTTTTCAAAGACGACCGTTTTTCGATTCGGATTACCAACCTGCTCGGCCAAGCCTTTATGACCGAAGAGGTCCTCAATCCGTTCGACAGTCTTCAAAAAGTGCTGGAAAAAGAAGAAAAAACCGACATCCATATCGTGGATTTCCATGCCGAAGCCACCGGGGAGAAATACGCCGTGGCCTACGCCTTCGACGGGCAAATCAGCGCCCTGATCGGCACCCATACTCATGTCCAAACCCGCGACGCCCGCATTTTGCCAAAGGGCACCGGATACATTTCTGACGTCGGGATGACCGGACCTTATGACGGGATCCTTGGCGTGGCTCCCGAGGCCATCATCAAAAAACTGTGGCATGACGAGAAAGTCGTCTTCACCTTGGACACTGGGCCGGAAACGATCTTGTCGGCGGTGGTTTTATCCATCGACGAAACGACCGGGAAAACCATCGACATCACCCCGGTCTATCTCGTGGAGACGCGTTAAGATGGCCATCAATCTAAAACAGACCCCCGACCTGGCTTTGGCCCGGTCGCGCCTGCACCATAACGTTTTGATCGTCCATGACGAGATTGCCGTGAGCCAAAGGCTCAAGGACATCGCCTCGGGCAAGCGTTACTTCATCCGGACCTATGGTTGCCAAGCCAACGTTCGCGACGAGGAAACGATGCGCGGTCTTTTGGAAGCGGCCGGTTTCACCAACGCCGCCTCGGAAAATGACGCCGACCTCGTCATCTTGAATACCTGTGCCGTGCGCGAAAACGCCGAGGACAAAGTGTTTGGCGAAATCGGGGTCTTGAAAGGAATCAAGTCCCATAAGAAGGATTTGGTCATCGCCATCGGCGGCTGCATGGTCCAGCAAGCCCATATCGTGACCTCGATCGTCGACAAATACCGTCACGTCGATCTCTTATTCGGCACCCACAACATCCATCAGCTCCTCGACATGCTCGAAGAAGTCTATGTATCCAAGACGCGGCTGGTCGACGTGCCGTCAATAGCGACCTTCGCCCATGAGAATTTGCCGACCAAGCGCCTCCAATCCCACAAGGCCTATGTCAACATCATGTATGGCTGCGACAAGTTTTGCACCTACTGCATCGTGCCGTATACCCGGGGCCGGGAACGCTCCCGTTCGCGTGATGACGTCTTATCGGAATGCCGCTCGCTTGTCGCTCAAGGATACCAAGAAATCACCCTGTTGGGCCAAAACGTCAACGCTTACGGAAAAGACCTTGGTGGCGATTACGATTTCGCCCATTTGCTTGAAGACGTGGCCTTGACGGGCATCCCCCGCCTGCGTTTCACCACCTCCCATCCCTGGGATTTTTCCTCATCCATGATCGAAGTCATCGCCAAATATCCCAATATCATGAAGGCAATCCACTTGCCGGTCCAATCGGGCCACGATCACGTCCTGCGCTTGATGGGACGCCGCTACACGCGAGCCCAATATTTGGCGCTTGTCTCCGAAATGACGAAAAAAATTCCCGGGTTGACGCTGACGACCGACATCATCGTCGGGTTTCCCAACGAGACCGAGGAAGAATTCGATGCCACGCTATCGCTCGTCGAAGCAGTCGGTTACGACGGGGCCTTCACTTTCATCTATTCGCTGCGGCGAGGAACCCCGGCTGCCCGCATGGCCGATAACGTCACCGATGCGGTCAAACATGAGCGTTTCTTGCGCTTAGTAGCCACGGTCGAACGCGGGGCCGAAATCAAAGCCGCGGCGATGGTCGGAACGATTCAAAAAGTCTTGGTCGACGGCTATTCCAAGAAAAACGAATCCGTCCTGTCGGGATATACCGAAGGCAATAAATTGGTCCACTTCCAAGGAGAAGCCACATTGATTGGAACCATCGTTAACGTTAAAATCAACGAATCGCATCTTTATTCGTTTAAGGGACAATTGCTTCATGATTGACCTTGAAACCCAAATCAAGCAACTCAAGGAAGCCATCGATTCGCTTCCGGAGGTGATGGCCTTTTATCAGGCGCGCCAAGCCGTTTTGGCCGATCCCGAATTGCATGAACTCGATGCACAAAAACGCCAGGCTCAGCGGACGATGGCCGAATCCATGGGCGACGATGGCGCTTACCAAAGGAACAAGGCCGCTTATCAAGCGGCGGAAACGGCTTATGAGAGCCATCCTTTGGTCAGTAATTATCGGAGACTCCACGAAGCGGTTTATCATCTACTCGCGCAGATCAAAGATCTGCTTTTAGTGGAATGAATCGCTGAATCCGAGCGACATTATGATAAAATAAACTGATTAAAGCCAACGTATGAAAGCCCCTTATACCCCGATGATGATGCAATACCTGCACATCAAGGAAAAGCATCCCGACACCTTGATCCTTTTCCGCTTGGGGGATTTCTACGAATTTTTCTTCGATGACGCGAAAATCGCCTCCAAGGAACTGCAACTGGTCTTGACCGGAAAAAACGCCGGGGCCAAGCAACGGGTCCCGATGTGCGGCGTCCCCCATCACGCCATCAAGAGTTATGTGACCAAACTGGTCAACCGCGGCTATAAAGTCGGCGTGGTCGAACAACTGGAAGACCCGGCTTTGGCCGAAGGCTTGGTCGACCGCGACGTGATTCAAATCGTGACCCCGGGCGCTTTCATCGATGCCCATGGTAGCGACAACAACTACATTACCGCCCTCGACGACACCGGGCTTCATTTCGTCTTGGTGTCCAGCGACATCACCACCGGGGAGTTGACGGTCGCCAACCTCGAACGCGACCTGGTCAGTTTGACAAGCGAACTCGACCGGCTCCAAACCCGGGAAATCGTCGTCAATTCTTCGTTTGACGAAACGTTCGTCGCCGCCTTGCTCGACGGGCGGCGCCTTCTCATTTCGCGAGAAGACGATGACGAGGTTCCCCTCGATTACGAACCGCTGCTTGAGGACATCCGCGACGGCTTCCAGATGAAAGCCATCGCCCGTTTGATTCATTATTTGGAAAAGACCCAGAAACGGGCCTTGAATTATTTGAAGAAAGCCCAAGTTTACAAAGCCCAAGCCACCTTGAGAATCGACGCGTTCTCACAGGCCAACCTCGAACTGGTCCAATCACTTCGCAACCAAGAGAAATATGGTTCGCTATTTTGGCTCCTTGACGACACCAAGACGGCGATGGGCACTCGAAAGTTGAAACAATGGATCAATCGGCCCAGCGCCGATGGCGATACGATCGGTCGTCGCCAAGACATGATTGCCGCTTTGATTGATCAGTTTTTGGCCCGCGAGGAATTGACGCGCCAGTTGGGCGAGGTCTATGACCTCGAACGGCTGATGGCCCGGATCGGCTATGGCAATACCCACGGTCGCGACATGCTCCAATTGAAGCAATCATTGGCCCAACTGCCCCAAATCAAACAGACGTTAAGCCAAATCGAAGAACCCCATTTTCAGGCGTTCGCCGCCTCGATGGACACGCTTGACGACCTTCACGCCATATTGGAACAAGCGATTGACGAAGACGCGCCGATCACCATCAAGGACGGGGGCATTTTCAAACGCGGCTATGACCAGGAATTGGATGAATTGATCGACTTGGCTTCCGGAGGCAAAGTTTGGATCGGAGCCCTTGAAGCCCGAGAGCGGGAACGAACCGGGATTAAAAACCTCAAGGTCGGTTATAACAAGGTGTTTGGCTATTATATCGAGGTCAGCCAAGGCAGCTTGGCTCTCGTAACCCCCGAATGCTTATATGAACGGAAACAGACCTTAACGACTTGCGAGCGGTTCATTACCCCGGAACTCAAGGAAAAGGAAATCCAAATCCTCCATGCCGAGGAACGGCGCCAAACGCTGGAGTACGAGTTATTCCTCAAATTGCGCCGCTTGGTCGAAAAGCAAACCCGCCCAATCCAAACCTTGGCCGACCAATTGGCGGAACTCGATGTTTTGCTGTCTTTGGCGGCCGTGTCCAGCAAAAACGGCTACGTGCGGCCGACCTTTAATCAGAATCGAATCATCGCCGTCAAACAAGGGCGCCATCCCGTCATCGAAAAAGTGATGAAAGTCAACCGCTACGTCGCTAACGACATCGATTTCGACGCCAAGACGGATATTTTGTTAATAACCGGTCCGAACATGGGCGGCAAATCAACCTATATGCGCCAGTTGGCCTTGATCGTGATTTTGGCCCAAATGGGCTCGTTCGTTCCGGCCCAAACCGCCAATTTGATGATTTTCGATCAAATTTTCACCCGCATCGGGGCTTCCGACGACTTGGTCAGCGGCCAATCGACCTTCATGGTCGAAATGAATGAATCGAATTATGCCTTGCGCCACGCCACCAAGGATTCGCTGCTTTTATTTGACGAGATTGGGCGCGGCACCGCCACCTACGACGGTATGGCCCTAGCCCAAGCCATCATGGAATACATCGGGACCAAGATCAAGGCCAAGACGATCTTTTCGACCCACTACCACGAATTGACGACACTCGACGCCCATTTGCCCAATTTGAAAAACATCCAGGTTTTGGTCGCCGAGGAAGAGGACAAAGTCACGTTCCTGTACCAAGTGGCACCTGGGGCCATGAACAAGTCTTACGGCATCAACGTGGCCCGATTGGCCCATCTGCCCGATACCTTGCTGAATCGGGCCAAGGAAATATTGCTCAGTTTAGAGAAAAACGGGGTCAAGACCTCGCGCAAAGTCATGAAGGAACCCGAACCGGAAACTGATTCGTGGCGCCGAGAAATCGACAAACTCGATCCGCTGGCCATTACCCCGATGGAAGCCCTCCGTTTCCTTTATGATTTGAAGAAGAAAACCAAATAATATGGGAAAAATCATTTTACTAGATAATGCTTTGGCCAACATGATCGCCGCCGGCGAAGTCATCGAACGCCCGAGCAGCGTCGTCAAGGAATTGGTAGAAAACAGCCTCGACGCTCAAGCCCGGCGCATCGATATCCGCGTTTATGAAGGCGGTCGAACGAAAATCATCGTCACCGATGACGGCGAGGGCATGGACCGCGACGATGCCGTCTTAGCCCTGAAGCGGCATGCGACCAGCAAGATCAAAACCGAATTCGATTTGTTCCGCATCAAAACGCTGGGTTTTCGCGGCGAAGCGTTACCATCCATCACCGCGGTTAGCCAAGTTGAGCTCATAACCGCAACCGGGTGCGGGGCCGGCACCCGCATCCACGCCCATGAAGATCATCTGGAAGTCGAAGACGCCCCCGGCAAACGCGGGACGTCGATGACCGTCAGCGAACTTTTCTACAATACGCCAGCCCGCCTCAAGCATTTAAAAAACGACTATGTCGAAAACGCCAGCACGATCGAAATCGTGTCCCGGCTGGCCTTGGCCCATCCCGACGTCGCCTTTTCACTATCGATTGACGACCGCGAGCAATTGGCGACCACCGGCTTGGGAAAACAGCTGGAAACCATCATGCGGATATATGGTCATGAGGCTGCCAAATACATGATGCCGGTCGCTTATGCTTGCCCCGATTTCTCATTGTCGGGGTATCTCGGACAACCATCCATTGCCAAATCCAATCGTTATTACATCATCACCTTGCTCAACGGCCGCAGCGTCTATATGCCGAAAATCCAAACATCGATCATTGAAGCCTATCGCGATTTTTTGCCGCCGGTGCGCTTTCCTTTCGTCATTTTGAATTTCACGATTGACCCGGCCTTGGTCGACGTCAACGTCCATCCGAGCAAACGGGAGATCCGTTTCACGAAAGAAGAAGCCTTGAAAGAGGCCTTGCTTCAAGTGATTCCCGCGGCTTTACGCGAAAAACCTTTGATGGGGACGCCGATCATCAAGACCCCCAAGGACGAAAAACCTCTAGACTTAGTCCTGCCTGACCAGGTTTTATCGCTCCTGGAAGAAGACGAACCCCAAACGAAAATCGATCACGAAGCCCCGGGGACGCCCGTTGCCAGAAAGAAAATACCGCAGCTGCGGGCTATCGGTCAGTTACATGAAACTTATCTTGTCACCGCCGACGAAGAGGGTGGGTTCGTCTTGATCGACCAGCACGCGGCCGCCGAGCGCATTAATTACGAACGGTTTCAGGCATTGGCCTTAACCGATAACTATAAAACAACGCCTCTAGTTCCGCTCGTCATCACGATCAAGCCCAGCGAAGAAGCCCTATTTACTCCCGAAAAGAGGATGGTTTTGGAACAAACCGGCGTCATTCTTGAACCTTTCGGCATTCACACCTATAAGGTGACCGAGATTCCCTTGTGGGCTCGGGAAGACGATGAACGAAGTTACGTCGAACAATTGCTCGATCAAATTCTCCACGGCCGGACCACCGATCCGTTGGCGATACGCGACGAAGCCATCGCCTCCAAGAGCTGCAAGCGCAGTCTCAAGGCCAACCAATCGCTCACCCTTGCCGAGATGCAACGTTTGATTGCCGACTTATGGAAAACATCGAATCCTTATGCTTGTCCCCATGGGCGTCCGACCATGATCGCCTTCTCGAAGTACGACCTAGAGAAAATGTTCAATCGGACCGGTTTCTAAGATGATTTACGTGATCACGGGGCCGACGGGAAGCGGCAAATCGCGATTGGCGCTGACGTTCGCGTCATTGATCGGCGCACAGATTATCAACGCTGACGCTTTTCAGGTATACCGGGGCCTTGACATCGGAACCAATAAAGTCACGGCGGAAGAACAAGCCGCCGTCAAGCATCATTTGATTGACGTCGTCGAACCAAATCAAGGTTATGACGTGGCCCGATACCAGCGTGAAGCCCGGGCCGTCATCGCTTCGCTTCAGCGTCAAAACATTCCAATCGTCATATGTGGGGGAACCGGGTTGTACATCCGGGCCGCGCTTTATCATTACGTTTTTCCGGAACAGGCGCCGATTGAAAGCGACTATCAAGCGACGGACACCGAAACCCTATTCGCACGCTTGGCTGAAGTCGATCCACAGGCGGCCGCTTCGATCCACCGAAACAATCGGCAGCGGATCATCCGTGCCCTCGACATCTATCTAAAGACGGGCACGACCAAAAGCATGCATCTATCGCAAAATAAGCCGGATTTGCTATATAATTGCCGGTTCTTGGCCATCGATCAACCGCGGGAACGGCTTTATGGGACGGTTGATCGCCGGGTTGACGACATGATTAATCGTGGTTTGGTTCAAGAAGCCGAATCGCTGTATGCCCACTATGGGGCAAAAGCCCAAGCCCTCCAAGCGATTGGCTATAAACAATTGGTCGCTTACTTCGAAAAGCGGTCGACCTTGAGTGAAACCGTGACCAACATCAAACTGGCCACCCGCCATTACATCAAACGGCAATACACCTTTTTCCGGCACCAGTTGCCAGTCCAATGGTATCCCGATCATGACGCGGCTTTGGCCGCCCTATTGAAGGAGCACGCTCACCATGGATGAACGCTTGACCCGTCTCGAACCATTATTGACGAATGATGCCATTGACCGGCTGAAGCATCTTCGCGTGGCCGTCGTCGGTCTGGGCGGGGTAGGCGGCACCGCGCTAGAAGCCTTAGCCCGTTCGGGCGTCGGACACTTCCTTTTGATTGATCATGATTTAGTCCAATCCTCGAACCTCAATCGTCAGATACTTTACTTGGAAGCCGATGTCGGTCATCCAAAAGTCGAAGTCGCTCAAGCGCGAATTCAATCGATTGACCCAGACGTCGAGGTTACCAAGATGCAAGTTTTCTTAGATGATGCGACCATCGGGATGCTCGACCGATGGCAACCCGATTTCATCATCGATGCCATCGATAGCGTACCCGGCAAAGCCGCACTCGTGACTTATGCCGCCAGTCACCATTGCCCGATTATATCGAGTCTCGGCATGGGTAATCGGATCGATCCCCGGCAAGTCGTCATCACGACGTTAGGGACGACCAGCCACGATCCGCTGGCCAAAGCTTTTCGAAGCGAATTAAGAAAGCGACAAGTCGATTTTGACCAGATCCCGGTCGTCTTTTCAACGGAAGAACCGCGCTTAAAAACACGACCGGTCGCCTCACTGATGACTGTCACCTCGACGGCCGGGCTTTTGTTGGCGCATCATTTGCTTGTTACAATATGGAAGAGGTAGAACGACATGAAACTGAAAAATATCGCTGAAATTGCCAAAAATCTGGGCATTCCCGGACAATACGTGCTTCCATATGGGCACTACAAGGCCAAGATTGATCTCGCCATCAACGAGAGACTCAAAGATAAACCCGACGGGAAACTCGTCTTGGTGACCGCCATCACGCCCACCAAAGCCGGCGAAGGGAAAACAACCACTTCGATTGCATTGGTGGATGGATTGAACCGACTTGGCAAAAAAGCCATCCTGTGCCTACGGGAACC